>JAQVFD010000234.1 GCA_028697435.1 Clostridiaceae bacterium | reverse complement strand
GCTGCTGAACCTGTTGAGGCTGCTGCGGTCTCTGTTGCGGTCTCTGTTGAGGCTGCTGCGGCCTTTGTTGTGGTCTCTGTTGTGGTCTCTGTTGAGTCTGTTGCGGTCTCTGTTGAGGCTGCTGCGGCCTCTGTTTCAGTTCTTGAACCTGCTCCGACTTGGGTGCCTTCTGCTCTATCTGAGGTTTCTTCTTAGGCTGTTGAGTCGAAATTGGCCTTGGTACGTCAGTATTGTCGGCTTTTTTCATATGCTTCTTAATTGCGGTTGCTTCCGAATCCTCTAAGGTACTCATATGGTTATTTACATTTATATTTAGCTCTTTCGCAACTGCAACAAGCTCTTTGCTTTGAACTCCCAGTTCCTTCGCCAGTTCATATATTCTCATCTTATTCAATAAAACCACCCCCAGGTCTTTCATTTTTTCTCACTATATCAAGAATTTTAACCTTGATTCCATTGCTGAAATTTTCATCCGTTACCCCTAATACCGACCTTTCACTTTTTCCTATACAACTGCCAAACTCATTCTTCAAACCCCAAACTATATATGGTACTTTATAAAATGCCGCCGAGTTACTCATGCGTTTCTTTGTATTATCAGAGGCATCTTCTGAAATAATAAGTAGTTTCAATTTGCTGCTTCTGATTAAATTCCTTACGCCTTCCTCACCTGTAACCAACTTACCGGCCTTGTTGGCAAGGCTTATCATTGAATATACCTTATTCATGTGAAAGCTGTTCCCTTAGATTGTCGTACATAGCTTTATCCACTGCTGCCTCTAATGCATTTTCCACTCTTTTTGCCTTTACGGCTGCTTCAAGACATTTTAAATTCGGACATATGTAGCAGCCTCTGCCGGGTGCCTTTCCAACCTTGTCGATTTCTACTTTCCCTTCCGGGTTTCTCACTATCCTAATAAGCTCCTTTTTGGGCTTCATTTCGTTACATCCAAGGCATTTCCTGAGAGGTACTTTTCTCTTTTTTTGCATAGAATCTACCTCCTTAAATATCGGATACCTGTGATTGACTCTTTATGTCAATTTTCCATCCGGTAAGTTTTGCAGCAAGCCTTGCATTCTGACCTTCCTTACCGATAGCCAGTGAAAGCTGTGAATCGCCTACGACAACCCTTGCAGCATTAGTTTCTTTGTCAACTGTTACACTGATAACCTTTGCGGGGCTCAGTGCACTACCGACGAATAATTCCGGATCACTGCTCCATTGAATAATATCTATCTTTTCTCCCCTAAGCTCGTCAACTATTACCTGTACTCTTTGACCTCTCTGACCAACACAAGCTCCAACAGGATCAATATTCTCGTTATGGGATAATACAGCTATTTTTGTTCTTGATCCCGCTTCTCTTGCTATACTTTTTATTTCAACAACTCCGCTTTGTATTTCCGGAACCTCCAGTTCAAAGAGTCTCTTGACCAATCCCGGATGTGTCCTTGACAGGACTATTTGAGGGCCTTTAGTAGTCTTCTTCACTTCTACAATATAGGTTTTTATTCTGTCACCGTTATTGTACACTTCATTGGGAGTCTGCTCACCCGGTCCCAAAATAGCTTCAGTCTTGCCCAGATCAATGAAAACACTATTTTTTTCCTTTCTCTGAACAAGTCCCGTTACTATTTCATTTTCCCTATTAATATATTCGTCGAATATAATTCCTCTTTCTGCCTCCCGTATCCTTTGCACCACTACCTGCTTAGCTGTTTGAGCTGCAATTCTTCCAAAGTTTTTTGGAGTAACCTTCATTTCAACAATATCGCCTATTTCATAATTCTTATTAATCGATTTGGCTTCCTGCAGACTTATATGCATAAAATCGTTCTCAACTTCTTCAACTATTGTCTTAAGTGCGTAAACGTCAACCTCTCCTGTTTCTCTGTTTATTTCTACCTTAACGTTCTGTGAGGTTCCAAAATTCTTTTTAAAAGCCGAAACCAAAGCAACATCAATTGCATCAATAAGCAATTCCTTTGAAATTCCCTTTTCTTTTCCTATCTGTTCCAGTGCCTGGAGAAACTCTCCATTCATTTATTTCTCCCTCCTATACAATAATTTATTAAAACTTTATTAAAGGTCTTATCAAGGCAATAGATTCTTTTTCTATATTTATGCCTTTACCCTCAACCTCTATTTCAACTGTTGTATCTGTATGCCCTTTAAGAATACCTTCTATGACCTTCTTGCCGTCCATTGGCGAAAAAAGCTTTATTTCAATTGGTTTTCCATTGTTCTTTCTATAATCTCTCTCTGTTTTCAGAGGCCTGTCTATACCTGGTGATGATACCTCAAATATATATGACTGTTCTATCGGGTCAGCTTCATCAAGCAAATCGCTGAGCTCCTCGCTTACTGATTGGCAATCATCTATTGTTATTCCACCTTCCTTGTCTATGTATACTCTTAAGAACCAGTCCGGTCCTTCTTTTTTAAATTCTATTTCTACAAGTTCAAAGTTGTACCTGTCGATAATTGGCTTTGCTAATTCAAAAACTATATCTTCAACCTTTCTTTTTGCCATTCTTGTCACTCTCCTTTATAGAATTTACATTGTTTACGACATATATAATACGAAAGAGTGGGATTTGCCCACTCTAAAAAACTGCAATCTCACCTGTTTTCGCAACGGGTATCACCCCTTTGCTTCCAGTGTAAAGGTAAATATTATTTCCCTTCACAGAAAAAATTATATCACTCTTTATTATTACATGCAAGTTTTTATCTCTTACTATACTCCAAGACCTCCACCGTCTGAAAATAAACTTAATTGGTTGCTTTCGGGAAGCCCCTTCAGGCATCCGTGATTTTTTAATATTTCTATTACTGTCTTGGATATCTTTGCCCTATCCCGGAGATCATCCAGGGAAATAAAGCTTGATTCCTTCCTTGTGTTTGCAATACTTTGTGCAGCACTTGTTCCTATTCCCTGAAGTGACGCCAAAGGAGGCAAAATCCCATCCTTTGTTACAATAAATTTCTTAGCATCGGACTTATATAAATCTACAGGCAATAGGTTTATCCCCCTAAGATACATTTCATATACAACTTCTATAAGGGTCATAAGGTTTTTTTCCTTTGCAGTTGAATTATTCCCCAATCTATCGATTTCTATCCATTTTGCCAGTATTGCTTCCTTCCCTTTTATAAACAAATCAGCATCAAAATCTACAAGTTTTACAGTATAATGAGTGGCGTAAAAAGCTTCCGGATAATTAATCTTATAATATGCCACTCTGAAGGACATCATAACATATGCTGTCGCGTGAGCTTTCGGAAACAGATATTTTACTTTTTTACAGGATTCTATGTACCATTCCGGGATGTTTTGCTCTTTCATAATTTCCTCGTATTCGGAAGTCAAACCCTTGCCCTTTCTTACATTTTCCGCGATTTTAAAAGATGCCCTGGGGTTTACTCCCTTGTATATCAAGAACAACATTATATCATCTCTTGTTGAGATTACTTCTTTAAGAGTTGCTGTACCGCTTTTTATCAACTCCTGGGCATTATTGAGCCATACGTCGGTACCATGAGACAACCCTGAAATTCTTACCAGCTCAGCAAATGTTCCGGGCTGTGTGTCCATAAGCATCTGCCGTACGAACTTTGTCCCGAATTCCGGTATTCCAAGACTTCCAACCTTACAGTCGATATCTTTGAGACTAATGTTCAGTGCGTCTTCTGATGTAAACAGGCTCATTGTCTTTGGATCATCCAAGGGTATACTATTTACATCAAAGCCGGTTATAT
>JAQVFD010000233.1 GCA_028697435.1 Clostridiaceae bacterium | reverse complement strand
AATACTGACTGAATACAGAAAAAAAAGAGATATGATGAATACAGCATTGGAGAAATACAAACTGCCCGGATTTCTGTGGGAGAAGCCGGAAGGCGGGTATTATATCTGGTGTCGTCTGCCGGAGTACGCCACAAATAACAGGTTGGTTTCAAAAGCTGCAGAAAAAGGTGTCGTATATCTGCCGGGAGAAGCTTTCTACCCTGATGGTACACAGGGAGAGAATTATATGAGGCTCAACTTTACTTTCCCAAATTCAAACAAACTGGATGATGGAATCAAAATTCTCATGGATGCCTTGACAGAGGTTGAGGCAAGAAAAGGACCTAACTTGACAGACATAGACTATTCAAGAAATCCAATAGTATAGGTTTATTATCAAATTAAGGAGGGTTTTATTATGGAAATTAAGATTAAACAGGTGGACGCGTTTACCAGCATACCCTTTGGGGGCAATCCTGCCGGAGTGGTTACCGATGCTTCAGAATTAAGTGATGAGTTAAAACAAAAAATCGCCAGAGAAATGAATCTTTCTGAAACTGCATTCGTATCCCCTTCAAAGGTCGCCGATTTTAAAGTACAGTTCTTCACGCCCAGATTTGAGGTGGACTTATGCGGTCATGCCACCATTGGCACATTTTCAGCCCTTTATGAAGAAGGGAAGCTGCCAACCGATAAGAACATATTTTATCAGGAAACAAAAGCAGGAGTTCTGCCTGTGGAATTAGCAACCGTCAATAATGAAAAGGTATTTATGATGACTCAGGCATTACCTAAATTTGAAATATTTAACCTGAGCAAAAGCGAAGTTGCAGGACTAATAGGCTTGCAAGAGGATGATCTGATGGACTTACCGGCTATGAGGGTCAGTACAGGAATATGGTGGCTGGTCTTCGGAGTCAAATCACTGGATAAGCTTATGAATGCTAAGCCTGATTTGAATGCCATTGAAAGAATAAGTGAGCAACATAGCATTGTTGGTATCATTCCTTTCTGCCTTGAAACACTGGACCCAAAATATAACTATCATCTGAGAGCAATTGCCCCTTATGTCGGAGTTATTGAAGATCCTGTGTGTGGTACCTGCAACGGATGTGTAGCCTCATACATGGTACAAAACAAATTGGTAAGCTGTGAAGGGACTGTAGCTATGATCGGAGAAGAAGGACAAGAGGTCAACAGACCCGGCTGCGTATATGCAAGCGTTACTAAGCAGGAAGGAAAAATCAGCCGGGTGCAGATCGGCGGAACGGCTGTTACGATACTGCAGGGGATAATTAGTGTTTAAATTTCGGGAGGAAAGTGAAAATGAAAACTATAGGAATAATCGGCGGAGTAAGCTGGGAATCTACTGTTGAATATTATAGGATCCTGAATGATGCTGTGAAGGAAAAACTGGGAGGACTTCATTCTGCCAAATGTCTGATGTATTCTTTGGAATTTCAGGAAATATCGGACCTGATGCAAGCGGGAGAATGGAATACTATTTCAGTTCAGATGCAGAAGATAGCAAGCATACTGAAGTCAGGTGGAGCGGACTTCCTTATAATATGCTCAAACACTCTTGCGACACCTGCCCCGGAAATAGAAAAAAACATCGGCATACCTGTGCACAGCATTGCCGAAGCAACGTCAAAAGAAATACTTAAAATGAAGCTTAAGAAAGTAGGCTTGCTTGGAACGAAGTATACCATGGAGGGCAGCTACTATAAGGATACGTTGCAAAAACACGGAATTGAAACCGTTATACCGGAGAGAGAAGAAAGATCGGATATAAACTCCATAATATTTGATGAGCTTTGTCTTGGCATATTGAAGGAATCCTCAAGGGAGACATTCAAGAATATTATCAACCGGCTTCAGTCAAAAGGCGCTGAGGGCATAGTACTTGGCTGCACTGAAATACCTTTGCTTGTTAAGCAGGAAAATGTATCCATACCGGTTTTTGATACCATGGCTATACATGCAATTTCTGCCGTCGAGCTGGCACTAAAAGAAGAATAATGCGCACTATCGTGCGCTGGGTTACGAGGTTGCGGGGTTACGGGGTTGCGGGGAAAGCTAGGGTATTTCTTCGAAGCCTTACCCTAAACCTCGTGCCCCGTACCTGAAGAATGCGACGCATTCTTCTTAGTATAAATCTTTTCTTCTATGTGCAAGAAGAGGAAGCTCCCTTCTTACTTTCTCCACATAATCCAAATCCAGTGTCTCTATAAGAAGCCCTTCCTTTTCATCCATGCGGGCAACAACCTCTCCCCAAGGAGAGACTATAATGGAATTCCCGTAGGAAGTGTAACAGGAATCCACATCTCTTGCAGGTGCGGTTCCGATTGTGTACACCTGGTTGTCTATGGCTCTGCTTCTGAACAATACTTCCCAATGTGCCGGTCCCGTTGTCATATTAAATGCGGCAGGTACAATCAATACTTTAGCGCCTTCATTCACCATCAGGCGCGATAATTCAGGGAAACGAAAATCATAGCAAATCGCCACGCCCATGTTCCCAAATTCGGTTTCAAATACAGTGACAGTATTTCCTGCCGTCAAGGTTTCTGACTCTCTAAAATGCTGTCCTCCCTCAACCGCTATATCGAACAGGTGCATTTTTCTGTGCTTCCCAATTTTATTTCCCTTACGGTCAAAAGCATAACATGTATTGAATACTCTTCCTTCATTATCCTTTTCCGGCATGGTCCCTGCAAAAAGGTAGATTCCGTATCTCTCAGCCAGTTCAGAAAGCATACTATAGCATTCTCCCCCCTCCTCCTCCGCATATACGGGGAAATTAGAGGTTTTGTACGGGCAATTGAACATCTCGGGAAGTACTGCTATATCTATATCCTGCTCTGCTGCCTTTTTTATGAACTCTGACGCATTTACCATATTCTTCAGCTTATCTTCTTCTACATGCATCTGTATCAGTGCAAACTTTGGTTTATTCATATTATTTTCCTCCTTTCATCTTTTCGAGAGTCCTTATCATTCTATATAAAGTATCATTAACAGGTGTCGGGACTTCATACTCCTTTCCCATTTCCCGCAATACACCCGAGAACATCTCCACCTCGGTTTTCCTCCCGGCTTCAATATCCTGCAGCATAGAGGTCTTGCCATCCGCCGAAAGAGTATCCACCAGTCTATGCACCTCTCCTATGCTCTCTTCCTCAAGATTGATGCCGGCTTTTAACGAAACATCAATTACTTCCTTCATAGCAGCATCCGCAAGCTCACTGGTTTCCTGAACGGTATTGAACACACCGTATGGCGCTCCAAGAACTGCAGAAATCTGATTCAGGCCTATGTTCACCATATATTTCCACCACAAAGCTTTTATCATATTCTCGGGAATATGATAAGGGATACCTGATTCATCCAACAGAACCTTTACACGTTCCACTCTTTCGGTATGCAGCTGATTTTCCCTTTCACCAAAATATAGCTTACCAAAACTTGTGTAGTGTATATTATTGTCTTCTCTGACTGCATCAATGCCTACGCAGGAAGAATACAGAAGCTTTTCCATTCCGAAGGCTTCACCTATTATCTCTTCACTGTCAATTCCGTTCATAAGAGACATTATAACGGTATCCGGGCCTATACGTTTTCTTATTGCATCAATAGCCTGACTGAGGTTATTGTATTTGACCGAAATAAGAACCAAATCAGCAGGGGCTGCATCACTATCCGGCTGCAGGAATTTAAAATCATAGGGCTCTCCGTTTACTGTCAGCTTGTTGGTGTTGTATTTTTCAATCCTGCGGCTGTCTGCCACAACAG
>JAQVFD010000232.1 GCA_028697435.1 Clostridiaceae bacterium | reverse complement strand
ATTTCGGGAGTCCCGATAACCGATGGAAATGGAAAGCTTGTTGGTATACTTACAAATAGAGACCTGCGTTTCGAAACGGAGTTTTCAAGAAAGATATCTGAGGTTATGACCAAGGATAACCTGATAACAGCACCTGTGGGCACGAATCTTCTTCAGGCTGAACAGATATTAAAGAAGCACAAAATCGAAAAACTCCCTCTGGTAGATGATAAAGGATATCTTAAGGGGCTAATTACAATAAAAGACATAGAAAAAACCATACAATATCCAAGTTCTGCAAAGGACCCGGGGGGAAGGCTTCTGGTAGGTGCAGCTGTCGGCGTCACCGAAGATATGATTGAGAGAGTAGAGGCCTTGGTATCATCAAAGGTTGATGTTATAGTAATTGATACTGCTCATGGACATTCAAAGGGTGTTATAGAAGCCGTCAGAAAAATAAAAAGCCGGTTCCCGGAACTGCAGTTGATTGCCGGGAATGTAGCAACAGCCGCAGCTACGAAGGAGCTTATCGAAGCCGGTGTAGATGCGGTAAAAGTAGGGATTGGCCCCGGTTCAATCTGTACCACCAGAGTAGTAACCGGTGTCGGCGTACCTCAGATCACTGCAATATATGACTGTGCCAAGGAAGCAGATAAGTATGATATACCAATAATAGCAGATGGAGGAGTAAAATATAGCGGAGATGTAGTAAAAGCAATTGCCGCAGGAGCAAGTACAGTGATGTTAGGCAGCCTTTTGGCAGGAACTGCGGAAAGCCCGGGAGAAATGGAGATTTATCAGGGCAGAAGCTTTAAGGTATATAGGGGCATGGGCTCCTTAGGAGCAATGGCATGCGGCAGTAAGGACAGGTATTTTCAGGAGGACGCGAGAAAGCTTGTTCCGGAAGGAGTGGAAGGTAGAGTACCATATAAAGGACCTTTGGCAGAAACAATTTATCAACTGGTAGGAGGACTGAAATCAGGTATGGGATACTGCGGAACAGGCACAATTGAGCAACTAAGGAAAAACACGCAGTTCATGCGTATCACAGCTGCAGGTCTCAGGGAAAGTCACCCTCACGATGTAAATATTACAAAGGAAGCACCTAATTATAGCCTGTAACAAGTCGTACACCACAAGGCAACTAATGAATGGAGAGTGTAATATGGGAAGTTTTATTGATGAAAATGTAGCGAAGATTAAAGAGCTTACCGGAGATAAGAAGGTAATATGTGCTTTAAGCGGAGGAGTTGATTCCTCTGTAGCGGCGGTATTGGTGCATAAGGCTATAGGTAATCGATTGACCTGTATATTTGTAGATCACGGATTGCTGAGAAAAAATGAAGCGGAACAAGTGGAAGAGGTATTCAGAAAACGTTTTGACATAAATCTTATTAAAGTTAACGCACAGGATCGATTCCTTGACAAACTGAAGGGAATAACGGATCCTGAGAGGAAAAGAAAAATAATCGGTGAGGAATTCATCAGGGTTTTTGAGGAAGAAGCAAATAAGCTGGGTGAGATTGATTTTTTAGTGCAGGGTACCATCTATCCCGATGTCATTGAAAGCGGAACCAAGACTGCGGCTGTAATTAAGTCCCATCATAATGTTGGCGGCTTGCCTGAAAATATGAAACTCAAGCTTATTGAGCCACTTAGAGAACTGTATAAGGATGAAGTAAGGCTGGTAGGTTTGGAGCTCGGACTTCCCGAAGATCTGGTATGGAGACAGCCCTTCCCGGGACCTGGGCTTGGCATAAGGGTATTGGGAGAAATTACAAGGGAAAAGCTTCACATAGTAAAAGAAAGTGATGCAATTCTAAGAGAAGAGATAAAAAATGCGGGACTGGACAGAAGCATATGGCAGTACTTTACTGCCCTGCCTGATATAAGAAGCGTCGGAGTAAAGGGGGATGAACGTACCTATTCTCATACGGTGGCTATCCGTGCTGTTACCAGCTCTGATGCCATGACAGCGGACTGGGCACGTATACCCTACGAAGTACTTGAGAAGATCTCCAACAGGATAGTAAATGAAGTGGAGCATGTCAACAGAGTAATGTATGATATAACCTCAAAACCGCCGGCAACGATTGAGTTTGAATAAGGTGAAAAACTAAAAACTAAGCTATAAGGGTCTGATTCCGATATTCTATCGGGGTCAGACCTTTAAACTTCTCCGACCCGGTTAAAAAATGCACCTGAGAAAAAGTGTTTGAACATTAGGATTGACGGCATGCATGTTAATATAATAAAATACCTATAATACTAATAATTAACAGCATTGCTATGGGGGTGGTTCAAACGGAAGATCAGAAAGCGGCTCGTATAAAGCGTAAAGATGAACATTTGAAATATTTTCTTATGAGCAGACCTTCAAGAAGCAACGGCTTCACGGATGTAGTCCTGCAGAACAATTCCCTTCCTGATGTAGACTATAATGAAATAAGCACAGAATACGTATTTTTAAACAAATATATCGATAGTCCCTTAATGATTAATGCAATGACAGGAGGGACAGAATATTCAGGAGAAATAAACAGGAAGCTTGCCCGACTCGCGGTGAAATTCAACATACCGATTGCAGTAGGATCACAGACTGTAGCTATTAATGATCCCGAGGCAGCCGATACATTCATAAAAGTCAGGGAGATAAATAAAGACGGTATTGTCATTGCGAATCTAAGTGCAGGTTCGGATATAGATGATGTATATAAAGCAATAGACATGATTGATGCAGATGCAGTCCAGCTTCATTTGAATGTAGTGCAGGAAATGTGCATGGCAGAAGGAGATCGATACTTCAGAGGAGTATTGGATAACATCAGGAAAATTAAAGCATTATCAGAGGTTCCCATAATAGTAAAAGAAACAGGATACGGGATGTCCTATAGAACTGTCGTTAAGTTGTATGAAGCGGGCATAAGATATGTAGATGTAAGCGGCAGGGGAGGGACCGATTTTGTAAGTATAGAAAGTCTGCGAAATATTGAAGTAGATTGCTCTTTCCTGAAGGAATGGGGCATACCTACTGCCCTGAGTTTGCTGGAATCCAGAAAGGCCAGCAGTGATATGTTCATAATCTGCTCCGGAGGCATTTCAAAAGCAGAAGAAGTAGTCAAAGCCCTTTGCATGGATGCGGACATGGTAGCATTGGGAGGCACTATACTGAGAATATTGCTGGAACAAGGCTATGATGCTGCAGAAAAATATATGGAAGAACTATTGTATGGAATTAGGATGCTGATGCTGCTGTTAGGCACAAGGGATATATTTGAACTGAAGAATGTGCCGTATTTGCTCAAAGGAGAGATTGGAGAATTAGCGCGCTCTCTCTAAGAGTTCTAAGAATTTGGATGCTGCAACCGGCAGCGGAATATTTGAATGCACAACGAATCCCAGATTTCTGTCTGGGATTTCTTCTTTTATATCCAGTACAAATACCTCATCACTCTGGAGACCCATTTTGACGCATTCATCCGGTACAAAGGCTATTCCAAGTCCTATTTTTGCCATCTCCATCAGTATATCAACACTTCCCAGCTCAATTTCCGGTTTTATTGATACTTCATGCTTTGCCATCAGGTTATCAAAGAATTCTCTGGTCGTAGAGTTCTTTTCCAATACAATGAGAGGATACTCTTCCAGTTCCTTTAATGATACCTTCCGGCCTTTAAGTTCCTTAAAACTACCATTTGCTATAAATACATCCTTGACCTTTTTGGTGTTTTTCACGGCAATATTGCTGTAATTGAGTTTTTCAGGGATGTTAATTATGCTCAGATCCACACTTCCTTTTCTCAA
>JAQVFD010000231.1 GCA_028697435.1 Clostridiaceae bacterium | reverse complement strand
ACAAAGCAGAATATCCTTAACCAGGCAGCACAGGCTATGCTGGCACAGGCAAACCAGGCTCCTCAGGGAGTATTGCAGTTACTCAGATAGTATAATTATAACAAAATAAGATAAAAGCATAGTCGACCATAGTGTCGACTATGCTTTTGGATAAGGCGGATAAAATGGATATACTGAAAAAGAATGTACAGGTGTTTAAAGTAGAGTTTACTTCGGAGCACTATGAGGTAGGAGACTTATTAAACTACTCAGATAAAGAGCTTATGGTAGAACCCAGATTTGATGCTAACCGGACCTTGCACATTGCTTATGCTGTAACAAGTATTAAGCACATTATGAGCATATTGGATAAACTAAATGAGAAATCAATACTTTTTGTTTACTATAGAGATGAAAGATACCTTTATGAATTACTAAGCAAGGTAGACTTTACAGAAAATAAGGGCAAACTGGTATTTTTTGCGGGGGATTATAAGGATGCAGAGAGTTTGAACAAAATTGATTCGCTGTTTAAATCTTTATTTTATTCATATTCAAATATAAATCCTGTTCTGATGCAAAACCTCGATATTGACTATATACGCGGGGAAAAAGAGTTCCTCAAAAATATTAGTGATATCAGAGAAAATTTCGTGTTTTTAATCGGTAATGATTTGAATGATACATTATGCGGGGTACAGAACAGGCTGATTAACCTTCCTTCATATGTTATTAATCCGGGATTCAGAGAATTCAGGGAGAAATACGGCTATATATATAAGAACAAGCCGGCGGTTATAATATCTTCAGGTCCATCTTTGGATAAAAATGTACATCTGCTAAAGGCATTTGAGAATAAGGCATTGATTCTATCCTGTGACGGGTCGGCATCTACACTTAAGCGCTTCGATATAAAGCCTGATATTGTAGGCTCGGTGGAAAGAGCTTGGGAGACATATAACGCGTTCTATAAGGATAAAGATTTTGATCCCCAGATAGTTTTCTCAGGACCTGCAGTTGTAAGACCGGAGATAATTAACAAATTTATCGATAAAAAAATGATAGGTGTATTTAAAAGCAGAGATGTGTATGGGGATTGGATGAACTCCATAACTATGGAGGATAAAGGAACGTTGTGGGCAGGTGCTTCTGTGGCACATTACCTTACGAACCTTGCAGATGCACTGGGGTGCAATCCTATTATACTTATAGGTCAGGACTTGTCATATTCAAGGGAGGGAATATCCCATGCAGATGCTGCAGAGGTTGATGAAAGCATAGACATCAATAAAGCCACTGAGTGGGTTACAGATTATGAGGGCAAAGACATTCCCAGCAGTAAGATATGGAAAAGCTTTCTTATTACCTTTGAAGAAATCATAAGGGATACAGACAAGGTGGTAATTGATGCAACGGAAGGCGGGGCATATATTAAGGGGTCTCAGATAAGGACCTTTAAAGAGGCTCTTGAGCAATACTGCGTTGAAGAGATCCCCCTTGTTTCAGAACTCCTGGAGGATTTGGATGTAGATGAAAAATATATAAACGCTGCAAAAGAAAGCTCATATAATGGCATATGTAAAGGAATAGAAATCTTTGATAAGTTGCTGAACGATATCAAATCCGGACGAAAAATGAACAGAAAGGCAATGTCGCGAATTGAAAAGGGCATAAAAACTCAAAAACAGTTGGATATGATTTATGATACTCTCGATTATGTAGAAAAAGAAATTGTTCAGACTATTGCGCATAACCGCTTTATGATGATGCTGTTTCAATATCCGGTATATAGTGCAATCAGGGCAATAAACGTGCTGAATACGGACAAGTATACTTTAGAGACCATATGTTATAACTTGAAGCTTCACTGGGACCTGTTGATACTATTTGAGTTATATACCAATAGAATGATAAAGGTTCTTATTAACGGATTGAAGGATAATGAAGGTTTCTTTACAGAAGTGTCCGGTTATAATGAAAAGTTGGATAGCTTAGTGAAGGAATATGAATATTTATATAAGTCAGATAAGTATGATACTACCCCTGTATAAAAAAGACGGTTGAGAATTATAATTTTGTAAAGAAATTAGTATTTTATTCCGATATATTGTTAAGGGGAAATATCTAATTCATGGAGGGATTGGTATGAAAGTAGAAAATGTCAATACAAGTGTAGTCAAAGTGCAGGATGCCAGGATTACGCGAGCTGCTGCAAGACCGGACAGGGCAGATACAGCAAAGAAGGTTAACAAAGAAAAGCTTGCCGACATAAAGGATGAGGAAGTTATTAACGATGATATGCTGGAGAATTCTATAAAACAAGCTAACAAGTCACTTGAGCAATTCAACAGGATGATTGAGAGAACAATACATGAGAAAACTCATACGATCATGTACGTTTTGAAGGACTCGGTGACAAATGAGATAATCAAAGAGTTCCCGCCAAAAAAAATTCAGGATATGATAGCAAAAATGTGGGAAATGGCTGGTATTCTTATTGATGAAAGGAGGTAGTATCAATGGCTAACGGAATATCAAACATTTTAAACAGTCAGCTTAGGCTTTCCGGACTTTCATCGGGATTAGATACAGATACTGTTATTAAGCAGATGATGCGTATAGAACAAATGAAAGTTGATAAGGTGAAACAGGATAAGCAATTACTGGAATGGAAAAGAAACGATTACAGAGAGATAACGAGCTTGCTGAGGACATTTAAAGACGAGTATTTTGACATATTGAAGCCCTCAACAAATTTCAAATCCTCAACAGCTTTTGCTTCTTACTCAGTAGCTTCTTCCAATTCAACAATTGCAACTGCAACAGCAGGAGTAGGCGCAATATCCAAATCGCACAGCTTGACGGTAAAGCAGCTTGCGACTGCAACAAAAATCGAAAGCACATCTAAAGTAACCGGTACAGTAAGCGGAAGCCTTGATATTACAGATTTTGCATTGGAAGGTAAACAGATAGGGATTACCCTTGATGGTGCTTCAAAGACAATTAGCCTTGAAAACTATACAGATATATCGGATTTGGAGGCCAAACTGGAAGCTGCAATCAGCAAAGCATTTGGAACCGGTAAGTTGGACATTGTAACTACAGGAAATAAAATCGGACTGGAGTCACTTTTAGCCGGAAGCACATTTAGTATTTCCGGAGCATCGGATTTAGGGTTTGACACTACAGACAATACGAGCAACAGGTTGTCACTTAGAAGCGGATTGAACAGTATTGAAGGTTATTTTTCAACAAGTGTTGATTTTGACGCTGCATCAAATGTAGAATTTGTTATTAACGGAGTAGATATAAACTTAAATAAGACTTTTGAGGACGCTTCAATTAATGATGTTATATCTGCCGTGAATTCAAGCACTGCCGGAGTTGAGTTGAGATATGATTCTCTTAATGATAAGTTTTCCTTGGTATCAAAAGCAACCGGCATTGCGGAAGATATTACGTTTACCGATACTCATCCTGAGAATGGCTTGTTAAAAGCCCTGGGAATAGATGGAGGCACAAAAACTGCAGGTCAGGATTCAATTTTCGATCTTGACGGGGTTTTGAATATGCAGAGAAGCAGCAATAATTTTACAGTGGAAGGTGTAGCATATACATTAAAGGGCGCAGATCCCGGAAGCACAGTAAATATCGAAATAAATCAAGATGTTGATTCGCTTGTAGATAAGATAAAAGGTTTTGTAGGTAAATACAATGAATTAATCAGCAAGCTTAACTCAGAAGTTACAGAAAAAAAGAGAAGGGACTATTTGCCTTTAACCGATGAACAAAAGGAATCCATGCAAGAAAA
>JAQVFD010000230.1 GCA_028697435.1 Clostridiaceae bacterium | reverse complement strand
ATATACAAATCCAACAGTCTTCTGATAGAATAGTTGGTGTATCATCGGTGAAGGATTAGGCGGAGGTTATTGTATGATAATTCTTGCATGTAAAAATATTAATATAAGCTACGGAGTAGACGTCATTCTTGAAGATATTACTTTTACCGTACAGGAAAATGAAAAAGTCGGTATAGTTGGCGTCAATGGTGCAGGTAAGTCTACTCTTTTTAAGATTATCACCGGTGACATTGAAAAAGAGTCCGGAGAAATATTCATAGGCAAGAATATTAGAATCGGATACATGTCCCAGGATTTCAGCTTTGAATCCGATAATACAATCTATGATGAAATGATGATTGTTTTTGCCGGGCTTATTCAAATGGAAAAGGAGCTTCGGAGCCTGGAGCTGAGAATCAGCAGTCAGGGAGACACTTCAAATAAGGAGATTACAGAATCCTTGCTTAGATCTTACTCCGATTTACAGGAGAAATATAAAAACAGCAACGGATTTGGTTATAAGAGCCGGATAAAGGGTGTCCTTAAAGGCTTGGGCTTTAGTGCAGAAGATTATGATAAGCCTGTATCCATACTTAGCGGAGGTCAGAAAACAAGAATTGCTTTAGGAAAAATACTTCTGCAGGATTTTGATATACTGCTTTTGGATGAACCGACTAATTATCTTGATATAGAGTCTGTTGAGTGGTTAGAGGAATACATTAAAGGCCTTAAAGGCGCGGCGCTTATTGTATCTCACGACCGTTACTTTTTGGATATGGTGACTGATAATACCTTTGAAATTGAAAATAGGACTCTAAAAGAATATAACGGCAATTATTCAAAATTCATTGAGAAAAAACAGCAGCTTAGAGAAATCCAGCAAAAGGACTATGCCGATCAACAAAAGGAAATTGCCCGCCAGGAAGCAATAATAGCCAGGTTCAGACAATATAACCGGGAGAAAAGCATAAGGCAGGCAGAAAGCAGGGAGAAAGCCCTCAACCGTATTGAAAAAATTGAAAAGCCCGATACCCCGGCAAATAATATCAGAATCAAATTTGAGCCGGCTGTAAGAAGCGGAAATGATGTACTGGCTGTAGAAAACCTGAAGAAGTCCTTCGATGGGCTGCTTTTCGAAAATGTGAACTTTGAGATTAAACGGGGCGAGAGAGTAGCACTATTGGGTCCTAACGGAATTGGCAAGACTACCCTGCTTAAGATAGTAACAGGAATGGCAAAGGCGGATTACGGATATGTAAGACTCGGAACCAATGTTATTGCAGGTTACTATGACCAGGAGCAGGAAAGCCTGAATTACAGCAAAACGATAACTGATGAGATATGGGATGAATACCCTCAGTTAAACCAGACCGAACTGCGTACCAAGTTAGCTGCCTTTCTGTTTCAGGGTGAG
The DNA here is from genome assembly GCA_028697435.1 of Clostridiaceae bacterium. Taxonomy (GTDB): domain Bacteria; phylum Bacillota; class Clostridia; order Lutisporales; family Lutisporaceae; genus BRH-c25. The sequence continues at coordinate 2,404 of JAQVFD010000230.1, read as the reverse complement.
GATGTATTTAAAGAAATCGGCAGACTCAGCGGCGGTGAAAGAAGCAGAGTAGCTCTCTTAAAACTTATGCTTTCCGGGACTAATTTTCTCATTATGGATGAACCAACCAACCATTTAGACATATTATCAAAGGAAGTACTGGAAAATGCACTTCTGAACTACACCGGGACAGTGCTTCTTGTTTCCCATGACAGGTATTTTTTGAACAAGATCGCAACCGGAATTATAGAATTAAACCAAAAGGGTTGTGTGCAGTACAAAGGCAACTATTCCTATTACTTATACAAGAAGAAACAAATTGAAAGCAATGGGGTAAACCAGCCCCAGCAGGATTCGGAATCGGACACAATAAATAAGAATGATTGGTTGAAGCAAAAGGAAGAAAAATCAAATTTGCGAAAACAGCAGAAGAGGCTTGAAACTGTTGAAGCAGAAATTGAACAATATGAAAAAAGAATGGTAGAGATCGATTCTTTATTGGAAACACCGGAAGTGTATGCAGATCATGTAAAATGCCAAGAGTTGCATGATGAGCAGGAGTTGCTTATAAATAAACTTGAATCCCTGTACGAAGAATGGGATGAAATGAGCGAATAAAAAAATGCGACTATTGTCGCATTTTTTTATAAATTCTCTATTATTGCCTTAACCATTTCATCTGTAGGGGAAGTCCCTCCTAAATCACGGGTCACATATCTGCCCTCTTTCAGAACCTTTACTACAGAATTGTAAATACGTTCTGATGCTTCTCTTTCCCCAAGTCGCCTAAGCATCATAGCCGCACACAATATGCAAGCTGTCGGATTGGCAATACCTTTTCCTACCAGATCAGGAGCTGTTCCATGAGTTGCCTCATACACTGCAGCTTCTGCACCTATATTGGCACCGGCAACTACTCCAAGTCCTCCGACAAGTCCGGCACAAAGCTCAGATACCAAATCTCCGTATAAATTGGGTAATACAATTACGTCAAACTCTTCAGGATGCATAACAAGCTTCATGCACAGATTTCCGGCTTCCATTTCGTTGTATTCGATATCGGGGTATTTGCTCGCAATATTCCTGACACTGGACAGAAAAAGCCCGTCCGTAAGCTGCATTATATTTGCTTTATGTACGCTGGTAACTTTCTTTCTCTTTTCCTTAACTGCATAATTGAAAGCAAAAGAAGCTATCCTCTCCGATGCAGTCCTGGTTATAAGCTTAACGGATTCAGCTGCATCAGTACCTATCATATGTTCAATACCCATATATACATCTTCGGTATTCTCTCTGAATACCACAATATCAACATTTTCATATCTTGATTTTACACCTTCAAAAGACTTAATCGGTCTGATATTGGCATACAGGTTAAGCTGCTGCCTTACACTTACATTTACGCTCCTGAAACCGCCGCCTATTTGAGTCATAACAGGACCCTTAAGGGCTATCTTGTTATCCGTAATTGAGTTTATTGTTTCTTCCGGTAATGGATTCCCATATCTCTCCAATGCAATCTGACCCATATATTTTGTATCCCATTGAATATCGACTCCGGCTGCTTCAACAACCTTGACTGCCGCGTTGGTTACCTCAGGTCCTATTCCATCCCCGGGTATAAGCGTAGCTCTATACATTACCTTCACCTCCGCATATAATTCAGACTAAATTTCTTTCTATAATAATCTCATTCTATAATAATTAAACTTTTATTACAATGACAAATTCGGAACTGCATTAAGTGTAAAATCGGACCTTGCGCCTGTAATATACCTATAATAGGCAGCACAGCCAATCATTGCAGCATTATCTGTGCATAACACAGCTGAAGGATAAGCTACCTTTATTCCGGATTGTTCTCCTCTTAGTTTCATAAGCTCCCTTAGCCTGCTGTTTGAAGCAACGCCCCCGGCCAGTACCGCATATTCAGATTTTTTGTCCAGTGCCGCTTTTATGAGTTTTGCAGACAATACATCGGTCACAGCCTCCTGGAAGCTTGCCGCAACATCTGCCGGATCTATACTTTCATTTTTCATTTTTTTAGAGTTCAAATAATTCAGTACTGCGGATTTTAACCCACTGAAGCTGAAATCATAGCTGCCTTCTTCCAAGAATGCCCTTGGAAAATCAATGGCTTCACGGTTGCCGGATACAGCAAGCTTATCAAGCAGCGGTCCCCCGGGATAGCCGAGTCCCAGAGACCGCGCTACTTTATCAAAGGCTTCTCCCGCAGCATCATCCCGGGTCCTGCCCATAACCTCATAATCGGTATATCCCACAACATTTACTATATGACTGTGTCCCCCGGATGCCACCAGACAAATAAAGGGGGGTTCCAGTTCAGCATGCTCAATATAATTGGCAGCTATATGACCTTCAATATGGTTTACCCCTATAAAAGGCAGGTTGCTGCTGTAAGCAA
>JAQVFD010000229.1 GCA_028697435.1 Clostridiaceae bacterium | reverse complement strand
TGCATTATACCAATTATCTCCGCTGCTTATTTCCGCAATTACCGGCACACTTAATTTGATGGCATTTTCCATACACTCCTGCACAAGCTTCTTTACTTCCGAAAGCTCGCTTTTATGAGTTTCTACGATAAGTTCGTCATGTACCTGGAGTATAAGCTTGGATTTTAGGTTTCTCTTTTTCAATTCGTCATACACTCTAACCATTGCTATTTTTATCAAGTCAGCTGCGCTGCCCTGAATAGGAGTATTCAAGGCTATTCTCTCCCCAAAGTTTCGATTCACTGCATTTCTGGAGGTTATTTCCGGAATATATCTTCTCCTGTTCATTATTGTTTTGACATATCCGTCTGTTCTTGCAGTTTCAACAATATCAGCCATATATTGTTTTACTCCGGGATATCTTTCAAAATAACTATCTATATATTTTTTTGCTTCTTTTCTTGATATCTTAAGATCCTGCGACAGGCCATAATCACTTATGCCATATACAATACCGAAATTCACCGCCTTGGCTCTTCCCCTCATAAGCGGCGTCACATCTTTAAGTTCTATTCCGAATACCTCAGCGGCTGTCCTTGTATGTATATCTTCATTCCGTTTAAATGTGTCTATAAGACCTTTATCCCCGGATATGTGTGCCAATACCCTGAGTTCAATCTGTGAATAGTCTGCATCTATCAGAGTATATTCATCATTTCTCGGTACAAAAACCTTCCTTATCTGCCTTCCGTTTTCCGTTCTAATGGGTATGTTCTGCAAATTTGGCTCTGTGCTGCTGAGTCTTCCCGTAGCTGTAACCGTCTGGTTCAACTTTGTATGTATCCTGCCTGTTTCGGGATTTATTATTCCAATTAGACCATCCACATAAGTAGATTTAAGCTTTACAAGCTGTCGGTACTCAAGAATCTTCTCAATAATCGGATGCTTATCCGAAAGCTGCTCCAGCACTTCCACATCGGTAGAATATCCTGTCTTAGTCTTTTTCATAGCAGGAAGCCCCAGCTTGTCAAACAATATTGTTCCAAGCTGTTTGGTGGAGTTAATATTGAACTCCTCTCCTGCCTGCCTGTATATGTCCGATGTAAGAGCTTCTATCTGCTTTGCAAAATCTGCGGACAGCACCTCCAGTATTGACTTGTCCACGCTGAAGCCCTCATGCTCCATATCGGCAAGTACCTTAACCAAAGGCAGTTCTACGTTATTGTACAACTCTGTCATCCCATATTCCCGGAGCCTGCCTGTAAGCACCGTCTGCAGCTCCGATACCTCTTTCACAGTAGCACCGTACTTTTGCACCTGATCCGTTCCTTTTGCATCATAACCCTCTGACCCAAAGCCCAGATACTCCCGGCTCAAATCTCCTATCCTGTAAGAGCCTTTTGAGGGATTCAGCAGATATGCTGCTATCATAGTATCAAAACCAATGGGATTCACATCTATACCATACCTTCTCAACAGCAATATGTCCTGCTTTATATCGTGTCCTATCTTTATCACACCTGGGTCTTCCATTATTTTTCCGATAAAAGGAATGCTGTTGTCACTCATGTTAAAACGGTATTGCTTTCCTTCCACATCTATATACAGGGTTTTTAGCATTTCTCCAAGCTCATCATCTATTTTGAAAGCAAATCTTCCGGACTTAGCTGCTTCTTCAAATACTTTCTTAAGCTCATCAATTTCTTCGATTTCTTTAACAGTGATTTCAACAGCTTCGGCTGCTTCAGTGCCAAAAGTGCCGCCGCACATCTTTTCAATTAATCCCCTGAACTCCAACCGGGAAAAAATATTGTAAAGCTTCTCATTATCAGCTTCCTTAAAAGTGTAGTCCTCAAGTTTAAAATCAATCGGAACATCCCTGTCTATAGTTGCCAGCCTCTTGGAAAGGATTGCATTTTCCTTATTAGCTGTCACATTTTCCCTTACCTTGTTCTTCTTGATTTCCGATACATTTTCAAGGGTATTCTCTACTGTTCCGAATTGATTTAGAAGCTCAAGGGCTGTTTTTTCCCCTACCCCGGGCACCCCCGGGATATTATCGGAAGAGTCTCCCATAAGCCCTTTTAAGTCGGTTATTTGAGCCGGAGCAATCCCATATTTCTCCTTCAGCCTTGCTATATCATATTCTTCAATTTCGCTTATACCTTTTTTAGTCATAAGCGTATGCACATTATCACTTATAAGCTGGAATGCGTCTTTGTCTCCGGTAACTATAAAGGCAGGTATACCCTCTTCATCACATTTAGCTGCAACTGTCCCGATTATATCATCGGCTTCATAGCCATCCAGCTCTGTCTGCTTGATATTCATAGCAGTCAGAACCTCTTTCAATACAGGGATTTGCTCTGCCATTTCCTCAGCCATCTTAAGTCTTCCTGCTTTATATTCAGCATATTCCCGATGCCGGAATGTTGGTGCCTTAGTGTCAAAGGCAATGCCTATGTATTGAGGTTTGTAGTCTTCCTTTATCTTATTTATCATGTTTACAAAACCATATACGACATTTGTATGAAAACCCTTTGAATTAGTGAGGTTGGGCAGTCCGTAAAAAGCTCTGTGCATCAGACTGTTGCCGTCTATAATAATGAATTTACCCTTTTCCATTCCATTTACCCTCCGTAGTTATTTGCGTATACTGTGATTTTCTTTGACTATATTACAATTCAATATAGGCGCAATACATATTATTTCCACATGACAGCTAAAAATCCTTTATAAATATTTAGTGTGAAAGGTTTTTATTAGAATTCAAATGTCAAAAAAATGCATCTCTTGATGCACTTTTTCTTATACAATGAAGCCCTGCCCGACTCTTTCGCCTATTATTTTATTGCTTCTTCTTTAATCTTACCTTCCTTGCTATTGCAAACCCTATGGCAGCAATAATCCCAAGAACAAGCAGATATGGTATTGCCGCGACCAGTAATATCAAAGCTTTCTCAAGTCCTGCGACAACATTGTTGATTGCTTTAATAAAACCCTGATATGCTTTCTCCCAGGTTCCGGGGACATCCACGCTCTTAAGCTCTTCAGGTTTAAGTTCCCTCATGTATATATAGATAGTGGAAAGCTGAACCAGGTTATCCCATCTCTTAAGGTTCCCGGAGTTAATATCTATGTCCGTCCTTACTCTGTTCAGTTCCGATTCGATTTTCAGTATCTCATCTACTGTATTTGCCTTTGCCATAAGCTGCTGCAAGCTCTGCTCCTGAATCTTCAGATTATCCATCCTGGCAGTCGTATCCCTGTATTCCGATGTTATATCGCTGCCGCTCATATTCTCGCTTACCAGTTCTCCCATACCTTTTATATTATTGTATATACCCTCAAACTTAGCTTCGGGAACCCTTACTGTCATATTTGCATACTTCTGTGTTTCCTGCTTGACGGCAGCCTCCGGCTTATAGATTGGATCTCCGGGTATTGTGACATTATCAATCTGAGAATTCTCCACAAAGCCCCCGCTGCTTTCAGTCATCTGTCTTATATCAGTGGTTGCCTTATCTACATTCTCCACGTTCACTGATATGTTACCTGACCTTATTACCATTCTGCCTGATCTGGAGCCCTCAACAGGCTGACTGGGTGCTGCCATAAGGCTTTCGCTAAACTGCACGCTGACAGAATCCTCTGCAACCGCAGGCTCCTCTGCCGCTTCCATTTTGAACTCCCTCGCCTTGGCTTTATTCATAGAAAGATCTGCATCAAAATGCTCAGGGGATGCAGCAGGTGCAGAAGCTACGCCATAATCCGGATCAGGTGCTGACTCTTGAGTCATTTTCATATTAACCATGACCACCTCATCTGCCGCAAGGCACAAGAGCGTCCCG
>JAQVFD010000228.1 GCA_028697435.1 Clostridiaceae bacterium | reverse complement strand
TTACTTGATATAATAACTGATACGATAGAACATAAAGGAAACGTTGTTATACCTTCTTTTGCAGTTGAAAGAACTCAAGAAATACTATACATACTGAATATGATTAAGGAAAGCGACTCCTCAAAAATAAGCCATGTTCCGGTATTTGTCGATAGTCCTCTGGCAATTAATGCTACTAACATTTTTCAGAATTATCTTCAATACATGGATGAAGACACTCAGAAGCTATTAAAAGAAGGAGATAATCCTTTTGATTTTCCCAATCTTGTATTTACCCATACAGCTGATGAATCAAAAGCGATCAATTCCTATGAAGGAAGCAGCATAATAATATCCGCCAGCGGTATGTGCGAAGCAGGGAGAATCAAGCACCATCTTAAGCACAACCTATGGCGTAAAGAGTCCAGTGTTGTATTTGTAGGTTATCAGGCAAAGAATACACTGGGCAGAAGAATAAAAGACGGAGAAAAACTAATAAAAATATTCGGGGAAGAGATAAGCGTTAATTGTAATGTATATTCCATTGAAGGATTCTCGAGTCATGCGGATCAGAGAGGTCTTATTGAGTGGGTTAAAGCCTTCAAGAAGAAACCTAAAATGGTATATTTGGTACATGGAGAAGAAGATTCATCCAAGGAACTTTCACTTCTTATGGCTTCAGAGTTGGGACTCCCGGTTGAAGTGGCAAAGCTTGGACAGACTGTTGAACTTTCCGCGAAAGCTGTAAAAGAAGTGACTGTTCAAAGAAGAAGTGTGAATAAATATGATACTATAAGCTATTTAAGAGCGTTAAGAGCAGATTTCGATGATACTTTGGACAGCCTTGAGTACAGTTTATCGGGAGATAACAATACAAAGACAGATTTGCTGTTAAAACACCTAAAAGCACTTAAGGATGGTATATCACAATTAAAAAATGACATAGGCTAAAGTCAAATGCATATTATTCTCCTCCCCTCACAACATATATTCAGGAGGGAATAATATGCCGAATACATTTAAGAGCGAGGAACTTGTCAAGGTGCAAGGGAAAACATACCCTGTAGTTGGAGGCAGATTAAGATTAGCCCATGATGAAAACAAAAACCTATCTATAGAAACCAATGTAGTACAATACAGTGAAGAGTCAACAGTAGTACAGGCATCTGTAACAACAGAGAAGGGTACTTTTAACGGATTGGGAAACGCATCTGTAAAGAGGGACAGAATACTTTCAAATGCAATTCTTGAACTTGCAGAGACAAGAGCAATTGCCAGAGCGCTTCGATTTGCCGGATATGGAGTTGAATATACAGGTTATGAAGAGGTAGGCGAGGGCAAAAATATCAACGAAGAAAAACAAGAACTGCAAACTGAAGACCAAAGAAATTCAGAAGCCACAAAAACACAAATTAGTGCAATATTTTCAATAGCTAAAACTCTTAATATTTCCAATGATGAGCTGCGGGACTTAGTGCAAGAAAAAACAGGAAAGAGTTTCAGTAAGGATTTATCAAAAAGTGATGCAAGCAAGGTTATAAGAATGCTAAAGGAACGGGAAACCGTTAAAAATCAAGAGGCAAAGCTAATGTGACACTTCTAAACATACAAAATACACTATTTTTTAATAGTGTATTTTTTTGTCTATTTGTATTTTTTTAGAAGGAAAAAATGAATTTATGTAGAATAGTAAGCTAAGTATCAAATTAAGCGACTATTCTGATGATAAAATACAGTAATAATCATTCCTATCATTATTCTAAATATTTTAATATATTATTTAGTAATAGTTTGCATTCACGATGCATTAATAATTATAAAGAAAGGAGGATTTCTTTAGTATATTACAGTAAATAGGAGGAGGAATATAATGAATAAGAAAGTACTGGCATTACTAATGGTATGTTTGATGGCTGTTTCGGTTGGCCTTACAGGCTGCGGCGGAACACAAACAGCAGCACCGGCAGAACCTGCAGCTGCCGCCGATGAAAAAATATTGGTCGGTTGGATGGGCTCACTTACAGGTGACCAGGCAGTATGGGGACAATGTGAGCTGAATACTGTAAAAATGCTTTTTGAAGAGATCAATGCAAAAGGCGGAGTACTCGGAAAGCAATTAGAAGTAATCGGTTATGATACAAAAGGAGACCCGCAGGAAGCGGTTAATGTTGCTAAGAGACTTACTACACAGGATAAGGTTTGTGCAATATTAGGCCCAAATGCCAGCGGAAATGCTATACCGATAGCTCCTGTTCTTGAAGAAGCAAAGGTTCCGGATATTGCTACTGTTGCAACAAATCCAAAAGTTACGGTACTTGACGGTAAGGTAAAACCATATAACTTCAGAGTATGCTTTATTGACCCTTATCAGGGTGCAGTTGCCGCAGGTTATGCCGCTGACGTTCTTAAAGCAAAGACAGCAGCCGTTCTTTACGACGTTGGAGATGATTATTCACAGGGACTTACCCAGTTCTTCGAAGAGTTCTTCGTAAAGAAGGGTGGAACCATTGTTGCTAAAGAAGGATTTAAGACAGGTGACGTAGACTTCAGACCTCAGCTTTCTAAGATTAAGACTGCTAATCCGGAAGTTATATTCATGCCTTACTTCTTTAAGGAAGTTGCATTAAGCTCCAATCAGGCAAGAGAGCTTGGTATAGATGCAGTACTTATGGGTGGAGACGGTTGGCCTTCAGAGCAGCTTATAAGCATGGCAAAGAATGCAGTTGAAGGTTCCTATTTCGTTAACCATTTGGATTATGAAGATCCTGAAGTTCAGGATTTTAAGTCCAGATATAAGGCAAAATACAGCAAAGACGTTGAGCTTAACGGTTATCTCGTACACGATGCAGTTCTCTTATTTAAAGATGCTGTAGAAAGAGCCGGAGAAGCCAATGGTGAAAAGATTGCTCAGGCTCTTGAAACTTCAGATATAAAAGGTATTACAGGAAGAATTAAAATAAGCAAGGATACACATAATCCGGAAGGTAAAGATGCCGCTATACTTAAGATAGTTGACGGCAAGTATATATTCCAGCAGAAGTATGCCGCAGACTAGACTATAACAGCTATGTGAAATAGAGCAGAAGGCAATCCTTCTGCTCTATACATGTAAAGGAGAGAAAAATTAATGACACAGTTCTTTCAACAGCTCATTAACGGTCTATCCATAGGAAGTGTATACGCTTTAATGGCTGTAGGTTATTCCCTGGTATATAGTATTATGAATTTCAGTAATTTTGCCCATGGCGGTGTAATTATGTTCGGGGCATACTTCGGATTCTTTTTTCTTACACTTTTAAGGTTTCCATTTCCTTTAGCATTCATATCGGCTGCCGTATGTGCTGCCATTTTGGCACTGATCATTGAGAGAGTGGCTTATAAACCACTTAGAGAGAGGAAAGCTCCGTTTTTATATTTTATAATTTCTGCAATGGGTGCATCTATTTTCCTGGAGAATCTTGTAATAGCTATTCCTGCTATTGGACCGACATTTAGAACCTATCCGGAAATATTTAACAGACAACCGATTAAAATCGGTGAATTAGCAATCGGAAAACTTGATGTCATGATGTTTCTGATATCTGCCATATGTCTGATAATACTCATATATATCATTGATCACACCAAAATAGGAAAAGCTATTCAGGCTACTTCTTACAATTTAAAAGCCAGTGCCTTAATGGGAGTTAATACTGACTTCATAATAATTGCGATATTTCTTATGGGCGGTTTTCTGGCAGGTATAGCGGGAGTACTATTTGGTATGAAATATACAGTGTATCCTCAGATAGGTCTAATAACGAATAAATCTTTTATTGCAGCTGTTTTCGGCGGACTTGGAAGTTTACCGGGGGCT
>JAQVFD010000227.1 GCA_028697435.1 Clostridiaceae bacterium | reverse complement strand
ATGGACGGTTTCAGAGTTATGTCAATGGATGATGCGGCGGCCATAGGAGATTTCTTTGTCACTGTAACCGGTTGCACAAAGGTCATTACAGAAAAGCACTATAAGGTTATGAAGAACGGTGTGGTGCTGTCCAACGCCGGTCATTTCGATGTTGAGATATGGAAACCTGACTTGGAATCAATAAGCTGCAAGAAAAAAACGATGAGAAACAATATAACCGGATATATCATGGAGGATGGAAGGATAATAAACCTTCTGGCGGAGGGAAGACTTGTAAATCTTGCAGCCGGAGACGGACACCCTGCCGAGATAATGGATATGAGCTTTGCACTGCAGGCCCTTTCCGCAAGATATATCAGCCAAAATCAGGGAAAGCTTGAAAACAGGGTATATGAGGTGCCGGAGGAAATTGACAGAAAAGTAGCAAATATGAAGCTTAATGCTATGGGAATAAATATAGATAAACTTACTAAGGAGCAAGAAGAATATCTTGGAGGCTGGGGAGAATAACACATGGATATATTGCTTAAAAACGCACAGATAATAACGCTTGATGAAAATGATAACCTAATACGGGAAGGCAGTATCGGGATACGAAATAATATAATAGATTACATAGGTTGTAATAAGCAAAGCCATGAGGAAGTGTACTCAAAGGTGATTGACTGCAAAGGCGGGGCTGTTATGCCCGGCTTTGTGAATGCCCATAACCATCTTGCAATGACAATGTTCAGGAACTATGCCGATGATATGAAATTGATGGATTGGCTTTTCACAAAAATATTCCCCCTGGAAGACAAGCTGACTGAGGATGCGGTTTATTGGGGAAGCCTTCTTGCCATGGTTGAAATGATTAAGAGCGGAACAACAACCTTTGCGGATATGTATTTTTTTATGGAAAGCACTGCCCGCGCAGTATCTGAGTCAGGGATGAGGGCAGTACTCTCCAGGGGACTCCAGGGGGAATCCGGAGAGGAAGACCTGGACTACAGGATTAGAGAAAGTACTGAACTGCTGGAAAAATACCACAACAGCAATAATGGACGTATAAAGGTGATGCTGGCTCCCCACTCCGTATATACCTGTTCGGAGGCATACTTGAGGAAGGTGGCAGGGAAGTCACGGGAGCAAGGGGTACCTGTACAGATACACCTTTCGGAGACAAGGGAAGAAGTGAAGACATGTATTGAGAAGTTCGGACGTTCACCGGTAAGATACCTTGAAGATCTGGGGCTTCTGAATGACAAAACTGTAGCGGCACACTGCGTTGCAGTTGATGATTCCGATATAGAAATTTTAGCCTCCCGCAAGGTAAATGTAGTGCATAATCCGGGAAGCAATATGAAGCTTGCAAGCGGGATTGCACCTGTTGCAAAAATGCTGTCAAAAGGGATAAATGTCTGCTTAGGGACTGACGGAGCCTCCAGCAACAATAACCTGGACATGTTGGAAGAGATGAGGCTAGCGGCATATTTGCAGAAGATACTTGCTGATGATCCTACAGTTTTGCCTGCGGAAATGGTCATGAAGATGGCAACGTTAAGAGGAGCCGCAGCATTGGGATTTGAAAATGCGGGAAGCATTGAAGTGGGAAAGACAGCAGATCTTATAGTTCTGAATACCGAAAAGGCACATTATTATCCGAAATACAATATAATATCTGCAATTGTCTATTCCGGAAACTCATCGGATGTGGAGGCTGTCATAATTGATGGTAATTTGGTAATGGAAGGCGGACATCTTATTACTCTTGATGAGGAAAGAATTTTTTATAAAGCCCAGAAATGTGCTTTGAAGCTGACAGGACAATAAAAAAGCAACATACGAAAGGTGGTTTAATATGATGCACAACTTGACACATAATAAAGAACTTGCAGATTTGCTGTTTCCGGATATAGATAAGACTCCGGAACAATATGAGCTGTTATATCCTAAGAGGCAGCTGCCGGAGGGAGCAAAGGTAACCAGGTTTGCACCCAGCCCTACAGGCTATGTGCATATGGGAAGCCTATATGCATCCCTTGTTTCGGAGAGGCTTGCCCATCAGAGCAATGGGGTAATTTTTCTAAGAGTTGAGGATACAGACAAGAAGCGAGAAGTGGAAGGAGGAGTATCCAACATTGTCAGAGCTCTTTCCAGATTCGGCATCAATTTTGATGAAGGAGTAACGGACATAGATGATGAAAAGGGCAGCTATGGACCTTACAAGCAAAGTGAAAGAATGGATATATATAAGTCATTCGCTAAACGTATGGTGGAAAAGGGGTTTGCATATCCCTGCTTTTGCTCTGAGGAAGACTTGGATAAAATAAGAAGCCGCCAGGAAGAGAAAAAAATAACCCCCGGCTATTACGGAGAATACGCCGTGCATAGGAATTCCACATTAGAACAGGTAAAAGAAGAGCTTTCCCTTGGCAAGTCCTTTGTGCTGCGGGTAAAAGCGCCGAACAATCCTGACAGCAGATTTATTTTAAATGACCTGATTAAGGGTGATGTGGAAATGCCGGAAAACTTCCAGGACATGGTGTTATTAAAGTCTGACGGGCTTCCAACTTATCATTTTGCCCATGTTGTTGATGACCACCTGATGAGGACTACTCACGTGACAAGTGGTGATGAATGGCTGTCTTCAGCTCCTCTGCATATACAGCTTTTTGAAATGCTTGAACTTGAAAAGCCGTATTTTGCACACATCTCACCGATAATGAAAATAGAAGGTTCCTCAAAAAGAAAACTAAGCAAGAGGAAGGACCCTGAAGCAGACGTAAGCTTTTATCATGAGCAGGGTTTTCCGAGCATCTCTGTAATTGAATACCTTGTGAATCTGACCAATTCCAATTTTGAAGATTGGAGAAGGGAGAATCCCAAGTCTCCAAATACCGATTTTGAAATTGAGCTGGAAAGAATGAGCGTAAGCGGTGCCATGTTCGATTTAATCAAGCTTACCGATATGAGCAAGGATATTGTTGCCGGAATGACCGCAGAAGAGGTATATGATATGTCCCTGAAATGGGCGTCGGAATATGATTCTGAGCTTTGGACCCTTTTATCGGCAGACGAAAAGTATGCCAAAAGTATATTCAATATAGACAGAGGAGGCGAAAAGCCCAGGAAGGACATAGCAAAATGGACAGATGTAAAGCCGAATATATTTTACTTTTTCGATGATCTTTTTGATCTGGATGTGGCGGCAGGCCGTAATTTTCCCGAAGCAATTACCTCTGACGAGGTTAGCAGGTTAATAAGAGAGTATTCAAAGGTTTATAACCATAAGGATAACAAGGATATGTGGTTTGACAGAGTGAAGGAATTCTGTGAGGAAATGGGTTATTCAAAGGATGTTAAGACCTTTAAGAAGAATCCCGGAGTTTATAAAGGACATGTAGGTGATGTTACCGGGGTTATAAGAGTGGCTGTTACCAATAGGAGGAATACTCCCGACCTTTATGAAATTATGCAGGTTATGGGTGAAAAGAAGGTAATGGAAAGATTCGATGAGACATGGGGACGTTTCTCCTGTCCTTAATTATTTCTTCGGGGGAGGATGTGTCATGAAAAATTTGATTACGGAAATGGACGGACTAATATTCTGTCACACCGGACCGGAATACCTGGACATGATAATTGATATGGAGAAGGACAACAGCAACTTCGTATATATATGGTCCAGGGAAAGACATATTGAAGCTATTAAAAACGATGATGAAATGCACATATCCATAATTAATTCCGTTGATCGAAAGCTTGTGGGTTATATATTACTTGCGGGAATAGGCGGCGAAGATGATGTCCTGGAGTTCAGACGTATGGCAATAGCTGATAAGAGAAAAGGCTA
>JAQVFD010000226.1 GCA_028697435.1 Clostridiaceae bacterium | reverse complement strand
TATGGAAAACAGAGAAATTGAGTATAAGGATGCAAAAAGTAAGTACACAAATACCCTTAAGGAACTTCTGAAGGGTCCTTCAGACACAGGCAAATTCGAAACAAGCATCAGCAAGGATACAAAAGTGCTGAATGTCAAGGTTGAAGGGGGAAATCTGATAGTTGATTTTTCAAAGGAGTTCAATGTTTTTTCCGGAAGTATGCACGAAGCGGCAGTAGTATCTTCCGTAGTAGATACAATGCTGCAGTTTAATGAGCTTAAGAAAGTAAGGATACTTGTTGAAGGGCAGGACTTGATAGCTCCCAGCGGCGAGCCTTATGGTGATTTGGAGTTTATTGATTTCAACATAGGGGATATATCTGAAAAAGAGATTACACTATATTTTGCCGATTCTCAGGCTATGTATGTAGTACCTGAAAAAAGGATGGTTTTTGTGTTTAAGGACATCAGTGATGCCGAGTTTTATCGAATAGTACTTGAGGAACTCATTAAGGGACCTAATACGGAAAACCTTTACAGGACAATACCGGAAGGGGTTACGGTAGAATATACCGAGGTGGAAGTAGATCTTCTGAAGGTTGACTTTTCACAGGAGATGCATACAAACCACTGGGGTGGAGCGGCAGGAGAAAGCATGACTGTTAATTCCATAGTTAACACATTAACAGAATTTGAGGGCATAAAAAGAGTAATGCCTACAGTGGACGGGGGTCCTATGAGCATAGAACATATGGTGGTGGAGGAACCTTTAACAAGAAATGAAGATATTATATACAAACAGTAGACATGGGGTGCAGGAGGATTAAGATTGGAACCGCATAAATCAAATAGGTTATCTTTCTTTGACGGCAACATTTTGTATATGGTTGTAATGGTTTTATTTGTGACAGTAGGATATATTGCACAGAAGAGGGACTTTCATTATGGAATACTTATTACCGAATTTTTGCTTATTGCACTACCTACATTAATATATGTAAGAATAAAGGGAGCTTCAATTAAAAAAGAACTGAGATTCAACAGCTTGAGTATTATTGATGCGCTTCTTGTAATTGTTACAGCCATTTCCGCTTATTTTGCGGCAGTTTTCATAAATCTGATAGCGGAGATAATTATAAGCATGGCCGGAGACCTGATTATACCGGATATACCCTTTGCACAAAACCCCAGAGAGTATGTAATACTTCTTTTTATAATCGCAGGATCTGCAGGGATTTGTGAGGAGATATTGTTCCGGGGATTCATAATGAGGTCCTGTGAAAAGCTCGGAATGTGGCGGAGTATCATAATGACAGCACTGCTTTTCTCAGTGTTGCATCTTAACATTCAGAATATAGTGGCACCGTTATTTCTGGGTATAATTTTTGGATTTATGGTATATAAAACAAACTCTATATATGCGGGTATGCTTGCCCATTTCATAAATAATTCGGTTTCAGTTACTTGGGGGTATGTTATAATGAACCTTCCCTTTTACAAGAGCGCTAATATTGAACAACTTCAAGGGGAGGTAACCACACAATCCTTAATAGGTGCAGCAGTTCTTTTCGGTTTGATATTGCCCATTGCCGGCATAATTATGGCATTATGCTTAAAAGCTATAAGCGACAGGCATCCTGAAGCGGTTGCTTCCGGTTCTTCCGAAAGCTTCATAGGCATTATGAGAAATATTAGACTATCCTGGCCTTTACTAATATGTTTGTTAATATTCTTAGTAATGATGACCATGGAAATTATATTTATTATCAGTGGGAGAAGATTAATAAATTTCTAAAGAAGGAATGATGAAAAATGATGGATGTTGCAATTATCGGAGGAGGTCCTGCCGGTCTTTCCGCCGCATTGAACCTTAAAATACGAAACAAGAGTTTTGTATTTCTCGGGGGCAGCGAAAATGTCACAGGCCTTATGAAAGCACCTCAGATAGACAACTATCTGGGCTTTAAAGGAATAAGCGGAACAGAGCTTGTAAAGAACTTCAGGGATCATGCAATTGAAATGGGAGTAGAAATAAAAAAGGAAAAGGCATATAACATACTTGATATGGGAGAATATTTTTCAATAAATGCCGGGAATGAATTCTATGAAGCGCAGTCAATTATTATTGCCACAGGACATGAAAAAGCAAAGTACATAGGCGGAGAAAAAGAATATTTGGGAAAAGGAGTAGGTTATTGCGCTACCTGTGATGGTCCTCTTTACAGGAATAAGTCTATAGCCATAATTTCAGAAAATGAAGAAGGGGAAGAGGAAGCTAATTTTCTTTCCGAGATATGTTCCGAGGTTTATTATATACCTACCTATCGTACTAAACCAAATCTTAAAGACAGTATTAAACTGCTTAATGAAAAGGTCAAGGAAATTCAAGGGGATGGAAATAAAGTCTATAGCCTGGCTACCGATAAAAGGGAGCTTAAGGTGGATGCAGTATTCATAGTCAGGGATGTAATTCCCGTAAACCAGCTCATAGAGGGGTTGGAGCTTTGCGATGGTTCCATAAAGGTAGACAGGGATATGGCTGCAAGTATTAAGGGTGTATTCGCTTGCGGAGATTGTGCAGGAAAGCCTTATCAGATTGCTAAAGCCGTGGGCGAAGGTAGTGTAGCATCACTAAGCGCAGTTAGGTATCTTGAAAACAAAAAGGGGTGAAAAAGTGCTTACTAAAAACATGGTAATAGATGATATTCTCTATAAATATCCGCACCTTGAGAAAGTATTTAAGGAACATGGAATAAAATGCTTTGGCTGAGGCGGGGCCCTCTATATGACTGTAGAGCAGGCTGCTCTCAGATATCGGATTGACATCGAAAAACTGATGGATGACTTGAATAAAAATATAGAATAGTATTTTGCCGTCCTTTGGACGGCATTAACTTTCTTATGACTTGATTGACACCTTTAGCAAATTATTATAAAATTATCTTTGACACACATTAAACAAATGATTCCGGGGGTTACTTATGCTCCATAAATATGAACAAAATGGCTTAAAAATAGTTTTGGATGTCAACAGCGGAACGGTGCATGTTGTAGATCAGTTGACCTGGGACATACTGGACTACTATCCGAAGGATGTTGAAAATGTTATAGAGATACTTAAGGACAAATATCAGGAATATGATATAAGGGAAGCCTGGAGCGAAGTAAGTGAGCTTGAGAGACAGGGCCTTTTGTATTCAGATGATGTATATATGGACATAGTTCTTGAGGACAACAGGGAAATACATACCAAGGCCTTATGCCTTAATGTTGCACATGACTGCAACATGAGATGCGGATATTGTTTTGCACATACAGGGGACTACCATGAGGGACGCAAACTGATGTCCTTTGAAGTGGCTTCAAGGGCTATTGAATTCCTGCTTAAAAGCTCGGGGGGGAGAAAGAGGCTTGAAGTAGACTTTTTTGGCGGAGAACCTCTTATGAATTTTGATGTGGTAAAGAAGACTGTTCATTTTGCAAGGGAGCGGGAGAAAGAGTACGGTAAAAGAATAGGCTTTACGATTACTACTAATGGAACATTTCTGGACAAAGAAACAGTAGAATTTATCAATGAAAATATGGATAATATAGTATTGAGTATAGACGGAAGGAAACAGATTAACGACTATATGAGGAGGTTTTCCGACGGCTCAGGTACCTACGACGATATAATGCCGAAACTGAAAAGTTTTGTTGCATTTAGGGGGAACAAGAGCTATTATATCAGGGGAACCTTTACGGCAAACAACTTGGATTTCTGCAATGATGTGATGCACCTGGCCGATGAGGGATTTAAGGAAATATCTATAGAACCTGTTGCCGCAGAAAAAGGAAAAGCATACGCTCTAAGGGAAGAGCACCTTCCA
>JAQVFD010000225.1 GCA_028697435.1 Clostridiaceae bacterium | reverse complement strand
CATTTCGGTCTCTTACTATTACAGTGTTTCTTAAGACTTCCTTAAACCTGGAAAAATCATTTTCCCGCTGGTTTTTTAATAATGCCCCATTGCTGCTGTTATCCGGCTTGCTGACATTAAATGAAGGTACTTGTCCTATGCTAAACGTCACTTTCTCACCTCCTTTCCCCATGTCTTTATTAAACTTATGGATTTATATCTGCAAGATCCTCCAATATCTGTGCTGCCTGAAGAGGATCCATCTGTGCCAGAATAGAGGCTGCCTTCTCTCTTTTCATGTTCCTGAGAATTTGCACTGCGGAGGACTTATCATTCATATTCAATAATATCTGCGTTGCCTTTGCATTATCGACTTTTTCAAGGTACTGTACCTGTTCTTGCACACTCAGTAGCTTTTCACTTAATTGTCTGCTCATTTCATCTATTTTTAGTTCCTTATCGGCAATTTCCTTTTCTTTGCTTTCAATTGCCTTTTCCCTGCTTTCCAATTCTTTCTTTTGATTATTCAGTTCTGTCTGTTGTATTGCAATGTTTGATTTTTCAAGTTCTATTGCCTCTTTTTCAATCTGCTCAGGGCTCTTGTTTTCTACCACAGGCTTCAGCAGTTTTCCCACAATCGGAAGATTACTTACCCACATGGATGTCTCTGCCCTTAGACCTGCAAAATCGAACATAAATATAGCTCCAAAAGCTACTATGACAGTCAATATCAGGGCTATTATTAAAAGAAGCAGTGTATTGACCTTTCTTTCTTTCTTTTTGCCGCGCTTTGCTTCAGTCTTTTTACTGTTTTCTGCTGCAGCTTTCTTTTCGTTGCTATCTGATGGTTGAGTCATGAACCTTTCCCCCTATGATTTGTTGCTTCCCTTAAAGGAAACCAGGTCATCTATAAGTTTTTCCTCTTTTTTTTGTTCTTCATATAAATATTTGCTGTAATCCTTTTCTCTAAGCTTCTCTATCATTTCTTTTTCCCTGGTCGCATTTATAAGTTCTTCCCTGCAGACAGTAACATACTCTTCGGCCATTTTGATCCTGACCTTTTGTTCTTTAATACCCCTTTTATAATAATCGATATAATTCGCCAATATCTTTAGCTCATTTACTGACATTCCCTGAGAAGTTTTTTGGCGATACAAATCTTCCATTTCATTGAATTCTTTTTTTAATTTAATCATCCTGCGTTTTTCGTTTTCCAGTCTTTTTAATGCGGAGCCCAACTTGTTCTTTTTATCTTCCTCAATCTTAATTTTATAATCCAATAGCTTCTGCAGCTTGAACTTATATGCAGCCATATGCCTCTCCCTATGAAACTATATTTTTCATTGTACTTAAAACCTCTTCCATTTCCACCTTTTCATCAACACTTTGTTTAAGAAAACTCTCAATTGATTCTATCTTTTCCAAAGACCTGTCTATTTTACTGCTGCTGCCTTTTACATATGCGCCAATATTTATCAGGTCTTCTGCGTCTTTATATACGGACATGATGTTTTTGAACTCGTTGGCATTATTCTTATGTTCATCATCAACTATATTGGGCATTACCCTGCTTACACTTGCCAGTACTTCAATTGCGGGATAGTGATTCTTATTCGCCAGGCTTCTTGACAATACTATATGTCCATCCAGTATGCTTCTTACTGTGTCCGTAATAGGTTCATTCATATCATCTCCGTCTACCAACACTGTATATAAGCCCGTAATAGTTCCTTTATCTGAAGTTCCGGACCTCTCCAGGAGTCTCGGCATTACAGAAAACACAGAAGGGGTATAGCCTCTTGTAACCGGAGGTTCACCTACGGCTAGTCCAACTTCTCTTTGAGCCATTGCAAATCGTGTTAATGAATCCATCATTAACATTACATCTTTACCTTGATCCCTGAAATACTCAGCAACAGAAGTAGCTAATTGTGCAGCTTTAAGTCTGATTAGTGCCGGCTGGTCCGATGTTGCAACAACCACTACCGAACGGGAAAGCCCTTCTTCCTGAAGATCATTTTCTATGAACTCCCTGACCTCTCTGCCTCTTTCTCCTATGAGCCCTATAACATTAATGTCCGCTTTTGTATTTCTGGCAATCATCCCCATCAATGTGCTCTTACCAACCCCACTGCCTGAGAAGATTCCTATTCTCTGTCCTTTTCCTATTGTAAGCAGCCCGTCAATAGCTCTCACTCCTACAGGTAATACCTCTGTAATTCTCTTTCTTGACAGAGGATTTGGAGGGTTGTTTTCAACAGAATACATAGTACTAATGTTAAAATTACCCTTACCGTCGATTACTCTTCCCAATCCGTCAATTACTCTTCCAAGCATATCTTCTGATACCCCGACAGAAAGACTTTCTCCCGTAGCCTCAATTCTGCTGCCTGGTCCTACACCGTTCATACTGCCCAGTGGCATAAGACAAACTATGCTTTCCTTAAAACCTACAACCTCTGCTTTTATAGGTAAATCACCCTTCAACGGGTAAATGTTGCAAATCTCTCCCAGATTGACAGCAGGTCCATGGGACTCAATAGTCAGTCCTATAACCTGTGAAACCTGTCCTGTATATTTAATCAGTTCACTATCCAATAAGGCCTTTTTATACTTCTCCAAATCAATCCCGTTCATAGCTGATCACTCATTTCTCAACAATATATGTGACCTGTCAAACATTTTAGATTAGAATTCAAATGGCAGGTCACATTTTCCGCAATTCATATGTCGTGAAAAATACATATTAGGACTTGTTTTGTAGTTAGAAACTCTCTGTTGTGAGTCGCCAGTGCGTAAGCACAGCGTAACAGCAACAGCTTATAGAATTTCTTACGAAAAACATTTCTACATTACTTTAATACAAAAGTAGATGATTCTACTACTTTTGTGATGAAAAATCTTTTTCACGATATATATAGTTAAATATCTTTTCTATTTCTTCTATCTGAACATCCATGCTTGAATTAATCTCCCCTGAAGGAGTCTCAATAATGCAGCTGCCTTTTGAAAGTGACAAATCCTCCACTATATCAATATCGGATATGCCCTCTACCATCTTGCATATCCGATATTTGTTTTCCTTAACAATGTCATAATCAAAGGGTGATATTTTTAAGGTAAGCTTACTTTTAAATGCACATTTTTGGAGTCCTTGATTAATTAGCGTTAGAAGTGCTTCTTTATTCTGTGATAGTTCCTGTCCTATTACTTTCTTCGAGATTTCCATTATCAGGCACAATATCTGTTCTTCAGTCTCCTTATAAAGAGTCTCTCTCCTTTCGTCAAGGAATAACCTTATATCTGAAGCTTCATCAATTATTGACTGTGCTTCGTTTTTTCCTTCAAAATAACCGGATTCATAACCTTCTTTATATCCATTCTCTTTCGAAGCAGATATTATGTTCATTGCCTCAGTTTCTGCCGTTTCCCTTATTTTATGGGCTTCGGCATTTGCTTCTTCTATAATCTTAAGGTACATTTGCTTGGCATCTTCAATTATTGAATTGGCATATTCTTCTTCATACACAAGATTGCTGCCATCATCATTTATTATTATCTCCTCTTCTGTTTTCTTAGTCTCATTCCTGAAAACATTCACTATACGCTTTGGGATTCCTATAGATACATTTCTTGATTTGTAAATCCTAGACAATTATTTCATCTCCTCCTCCCCTGGAAATAACAATCTCACCTGCATCTTCCAGCTTCCTGATTATATTCACTATCTTTTGCTGTGCTTCTTCTACATCTCTGAGCCTTACAGGTCCCATATATTCCATATCTTCGTTTATCATCTCGGCAAGACGTTTTGACATATTGCTGAAAATTGCTTTTTTTACTTCCTCTCCTGCATTCTTAAGAGCTAATGCCCAATCTGAGTTT
>JAQVFD010000224.1 GCA_028697435.1 Clostridiaceae bacterium | reverse complement strand
TGCAGCAACTAAGTAATACCGATGTAAAACGTTTAAACCTTTTCACTTAATAATTCCTCCCATTTTAAAATTTGAATACCTGTATATGTATGTTCTTAGGTATCCAATTTCCCTGATAATCTCATTTTACAAATAGTAGGAATTTTATGATAGTAGACAAAACTGTTATTACTTTGCTTTTTCTGATATTTCACACTTTTCTGATTCGGTCCTGATATTCAGAGGGGGACAAACCCACCATTTTTTTAAAAATACTGCTGAAGTAGGTTATATCCCGATAACCTACCATTTCAGCCACCTCATATACCTTGTGTCTGCAATCGTTCAGTATATTCATTGCAGTATGAATTCGATACCGGGTAATATATGACATTATTGTATAATCTGTTTCTTTTTTAAAAATGTGGCTTAGATGCCCGCCGCTGATTCCTAATGATTCGGCAATAGTGTCAACGCTCAACTTGCGGTCATTATAATGCTCCACGATATAATCTATTGCCTCCATAACATACTTGCTTTTATCTCCTTTTTTCAGCATCATACTAAACTGTTTTATACTAGAATTAACTTGTTTTCTTTCGTCTGTTATCTTCTTTTGAATACGCAATACCGTTTCCTCTAACTCACCATCTTGAAAGGGCTTTAATAAATAATCTGACGCAGAAAACTTAACCGCCCTCTGGGCATAGGAAAAATCGCTATGTGCTGTCAGAAAAATCACATAAACCTCCTTGTTTATCTGGCGCAGATGCCTCAACATCTCTATTCCGTCCATTTTTGGCATTTTTATATCCGTAATAATTAAATCCGGATTGTATTTCTCCGCTGCCTCAAGTCCCTCAATTCCATTTGAAGCTTCTGCCACAACCATACACCCCAAAGCCGACCAGTCAACTCCCAGCACAATTCCTTTACGCACAAGCTTCTCATCATCAACTACCAATACCTTTAGCATATTCCGCGGCCTCCCCCATTATAACAGGCAATAATACCTTTACCTTTGTTCCGCCTTCTTCTATTGCACTTACCGAAACCCCGTATTCATCACCATATCGAAGCCTAATAATCGAATCTGCATTAGTAAAACCTATATTCTCTCCTGATCTGTTTCTATCCCTGTTGTTCAAGCGCTCCATTATTTCCTTGCTCATGCCGCACCCGTCATCGGATATTAATATTTGGAGCTTTTCATTTTCTGCGGATACAATTATATGTATATTCCCATCTACTCTGTCCACAAGACCATGAATTATTGCATTTTCAACCAGTGGCTGTATGATAAGCTTCGGTACGATACATTTTCCTAACTCGCCCTTCATTTCAACGTTATATTTGAATTCTCCGCCGAAACGTATCCTCTGAATATCTACATAGCATTGGGCAAGGGTCAGTTCTTCCTTCAGAGTGATAAGCTGTCCGGAGGAAATGCTTGTCCTCAGGATTTTGGCAAAGCTGGCCACTAAAGTTGAGATTTCCGCAATATTGTTTGCTTTTGCCACCCACTTTATGGTATCCAAAGTATTATATATAAAATGGGGATTTAGCTGGGCCTGCATCATTGCGATGTTTGAATCGTTTAGTTCCTGCTGTTGCTTAATCTGGCGTTCCACATAACCTCGAAGTTTTTCTGTCATAGTATTAAATTTAATTGCTAAGCCGCCAAATTCATCTATTCTCTCTGTTTCGATCCGGGTATCTAAATATCCCTCTTCTACTTCATGCATTGCATCGCTGATTGTATGAATAGGTTTTACAAGGTTATTGCTGATTTTTACAGATACCCCGATGCAAAGCGCCAGGCTTAGTATAGTCATAACCGCACAAACGCTGTACATTGTCTTGCTTATGTCCGTCGTAAAAATCTCATCTCTTTGAAGTACAATAAATAATCCCGTAGACCCAAGAGGCGAAACATAAAAATTGTTTTCTCTGCTTAAATCCTTTAATTCTTCGCCTTTAATAATTCGTTCCCTTAGCACAGATCCGATTAACTTTTCCTTCTCAGCTTCAGTGCTGAAAATTGTATGCCATTGTCTGTCTAATATAACGATATTGTCCCTAGGGCTGTAAGTATTTACCAAAAGATTTTCAAAATCGGATGATTTCATCACAACAACAAGGTATCCTATACAGTTACCCGCATTATCGATTATTGTTCTTGCTGATCTCAGCAGAATATCTTTTGAAGCATTGGTGTATTCGTTTACTCCCCGTATGACTAATTTATCCGGTTGGTCAGCCGCTGCCTTAAGAATCCCGGAATAAGTGGGGAGTTTTGTATTTAGTGCCCTTGTGCTGGTTGAGTATTTGCATACTCCTCCTATGGAATATAGCTCAAATTGTGCCACACTTCTGAGTTCTGAGGTAGAAGCATACAAAGCCTGATATGTCTTATTGCGATTCTCTTCATTTTTTTCATACAAAGTCTGAACAACTAACTCGTTTCTGTTCAATTCCCGACTGATAAGGTCCAGCTTATCAAAAAAAACAGATAATGAGTTTTCAACCCTGCTTAGTCCCACTGCTATTTCTGCCTGATGGTCCATTTCTATTTTCGTTCTAAAAAGCTGAATCATTAAAAAGCTGCAAATCAATAACGGCAGAATTGCAACTAAAATGAAAGAAAACATTAATTCCCTTTTAAATGATCTCTTTATATAATTTCTCATAATCACTACATCCCTTTATTGGTTCAACATGTCCCACTTCTTAAGTATCTTACTTCTGTTATCACTGGCCCAGTTTATGTCGTAGTCAATAAACTTAGCTTCTTCGCTCCGTACTCCCAAATCAGAGATATCCTTTCGCACGGGTCTTCTGTAACAATAGTCTGCAATCATCCTCTGAACATCTTTGCTTACAACAAAATCTAAAAACAGCTTTGCATTGTTTTCATGAGGTCCATTCAAAATCAAAGCGCTTCCATCCGGAACCTCACTGGTTCCTTCAATAGGATATACCATTGTTATATCAATACCTGCCGCAATTTTCTTTAATGCGCTTTCTTCCAGGGTAATTCCAACCAGCTTTGTACCCGAAGCCACTTCATTAATCACTTCGCTGGAGTCATCCAGTATTTTTCCGTCCAAAACATCAGAGAACCGTACCATTGCATTCCAGTTATCCTTTCCCATTACCTGCATAAGAGTCATAAGTATCGTATATCCGGAACCGGACTTATGAGGATCGGCATATGCAACCTTGCCCTTCCATCTATCCTGCAGCAGGTCTTCCCACCCCTTCGGTGCCGCTGTTTCATATACGAGCTTGTTATTGTAAACAAATACAATGGGCAATTTGCTGAATACTATCCATTTACAGCTATCAGATTTATATGTCCGGTCAAGTATTTCTTCCTCACTATATTTATATGGAACAAAATAATTGCTATAAGCTTCCAGACTTTCTACACCCCCGCCAAACATAACATCACATATTGGATTTTTGCTTTCAGACGCAATTTGCTCCAAGATTTCCGAAGTACCACCGCAGGTAACCTGCACCCATATGCCTGTCCTTTCTTCAAACTCTTTGATTATTGGGCTGTATACTTCCTCTTTATGAGATGTATAGACTGTCAGCTTGTTATCTTCCTCCAGCACATAATCGTTAATTGTCACAGGTAACGAGGAACATGAAGCCAGAAGGGGCATCAGGAACAAAAGCATAATGGACACTTTCCTCAGAAAATGTTTCATATAATCCATTCCTTTTTTCTATATTTGGAACTTTATGTATCATATTTTGATGTAAACACATTATAACATATTATTGTTATAATTGGGATAAGTGCCGGACATCTGTTAATGCTATTTTGCTACCTTGATAAAGCAGGCAACTAAGAGTATAGTTTTCATTGGCAAAATAATTGGCG
>JAQVFD010000223.1 GCA_028697435.1 Clostridiaceae bacterium | reverse complement strand
ATCTGATCCCTGAAAGTCTTCAAAGCAGATTTTGCTTCGGGTATTAGAGTCCTGTTTGATGAAGTCTATGGCATATGTAGCACCTCCTGTTTGTATTGCATGTATAAACCGCAACAATTCTTTATCGCGATTTATGTATTATTAATGTACTCCATTTACAATAATTTAAACACTGTAAATTATGTTAACATATGAAGAATTTAATTCAGCGAGATTTCATCCAATACCCTTTGGAACCTAAAGTCCAATATCGCCTTCATCTTCCTATAATCCTCATCAGAAAGCTTATTATTGTTATATACGTATTCCACTGCTTCCTTTGAAAGCTTAAGAAGCTTCACATCGCGAAATATATCAGCAAGCCTGAAGCCGGGAAGCCCGTGCTGTCTTTGTCCAAGCACCTCACCGCTGCCGCGGAACTCCATGTCTTTCTCAGCTACTTCAAATCCATTTTCCGTTTTTGTCATATACTTAAGTCTTTCAATTGCAGCTTCATTTTCGGTATCCGATATAAGTATACAGTAGGATTGGTGTTCACCTCTTCCGACTCTGCCCCGCAGTTGATGAAGCTGTGCCATTCCATATCTGTCGGCATCCTCTATTACCATATAAGTGGCGTTTGGTATATTTACTCCGACTTCAATTACAGTCGTCGACACAAGTATCTGAATTTCCTTTTCCCTGAATCTGTACATCACTTCATTCTTTTGATCTGCCTTCATTTTACCGTGCAGCAGTCCTACGCTATAATTCCTGAAATACTTATTCTTTATATCCTCACTGTACTCTACAGCCGAATTAAGCTCTAATTTATCGGACTCTTCGACAAGAGGGCAGACAAAATATGCTTGCCGCCCCTCATCAATACCCTTTCTGACAAAATTCATAAGCCTTTCCTTTTTGCTTGAATTTATGAAATAAGTCTCTACCTTTTTTCTTCCGGGAGGCATTTCATCTATTATCGATACATCAAGATCCCCGTAAACCATAAGCGAAAGTGTCCTTGGTATGGGCGTTGCAGTCATTACCAGCATATCCGGATTATCTCCCTTTGATGAAAGCAAAGCCCTCTGTCTGACCCCGAACCTGTGTTGCTCGTCGGTAATAACAAGTCCGACCTTATTAAAACCGACACTATCCTGAATGATTGCATGAGTACCCACAACCACGTCAGTTTGTCCGCTTTTAACTCCCTCAAGAACATTTTGTTTTTCCTTAGCTGTCATGCCGCCCTTTAAAAGCTCAATTGCGGTACCGGTATCTTTGAATAATTGTGTTAAAGTCATCATGTGCTGTTCTGCAAGTATTTCGGTAGGCGCCATCATAATGCCCTGATATCCGCTTTTTACGCACTTAAACAGTGCCAGAGCCGCAATAGCTGTCTTTCCCGAGCCAACATCCCCCTGGACCAGTCTATTCATAATACCTGAACTTTCCATGTCCTTATTGACTTCTTCAAATACCCTTATCTGCGCTGAAGTAAGCTTGAAAGGCAGTTTCTTAATAAACTCCCGTATTTCATCTGTCTTATCAAAACAGATTCCCTTCTTCCCCGCACTATTTATCTTTTTTAAATGTATCAATCCCGACTGAAGCATAAAGAATTCTTCAAATATCAGCCTTCTCCTTGCCAATTCCAGTTTATCCATAGTATCAGGAAAATGAATATTGCTGATACTGAAATTTATCTCAGCCAGTCCATATTTTCTTCGAAGCTCTTCCGGGAATACATCCGTCAGCTTTTCATCAGTATGCTTCAGAGCCGTATATACTGACTTTCTTATGTCTTTCTGGGTCAAGCCTTCCGTAAGTGAATAGTATGGCGAAATCCTCATCAAATTTATACTCTCCCCGGAGATAGCTTTCTCAAATTCGGGGGTCTCCATAACAAGGTCCTTACCGATGCGCTTAACTTTGCCGTACATCAGTATTTCGTCACCTTCTTTAAGAGCGTTTTTAATAAACCGATTATTGAACCATACAACATTTAACTTCCCCGTATCATCATACACCATGAGCTTTGTAATAATAAGCTTATTCCTGATTCTATCCTCCCTGGCTTTTCCCCCAATACATACTTTGACCGTATAGCTTTCTTCGGGTCGAAGATCCCTGATTTTTGTAATCACACTCTTATCTTTATAGCCCCTGGGAAAGTAATTCAGCAAATCCTCTATAGTGTTCAGGCCAAGCTTTTGAAAAAGCTTGGCCTTTTTGGGTCCTATCCCTTTTATAATCTGTATGGAATCATCCGGATAATTCATTTGTGCACCTCAAAAATTTTTACTCTACTGAGAGTATATAATAGTACAGAGGCTGTCCACCAAAGTGAAGCTCAATTTCACAATCCTTATAAAGCTCACCTATTTCTTCTTTCAGCTTTTGGGCTTCCTCCTCTGTCACTTCACTTCCGTAATATATTGATATCAAAGAAGAATCCTCTTCTATCATATCATTAATCACCTTACGGCTCACTTCAAAAATATCATTTCCTACCCCGCTTATTTTTCCTTGTACCATGCCAAGTACATTACCTTCCTCAATGTTTATTCCATCAAAGTTGGAATTTCGCACTGCATAGGTAACCAAACCTGTCTTAACACTTGCAATAGCCTTATCAATCTTTTTATTGTTTTCTTCAATGCTCTTATCATAATTGAGAGCCATAAGTGCTGATATTCCTTGAGGAATGGATTTTGTTTCTGCGACAATCACATTTTTTTCAGACATAGATTTTGCCTGATTTGCTGCGAGAATGATATTACTGTTATTGGGGAAGATATATACAGTTTCTGCATTTACTTTATTTACGCTGTTCAGTATATCTTCGGTACTCGGATTCATGGTTTGCCCGCCTTCAATAATTTCACTGGCACCCAAATCCTTAAATATATTATAAATACCTTCACCCATTGCAACAGCAACAGTCCCATACCTTTCTACAGGCTTTTGAGCTTGTTCCTCCGAGAATAGCAATTCGCTGTGTTGCTCCCTCATGTTATCTATCTTTATCTTGGAAAGCTCCCCATGAGCAATTGCCAGTTCCAGGACCCCACCCGGGTTATTAGTGTGAATATGCACTTTTAAAAGGTTCTCATCTCCAACCACCAAAATTGAGTCTCCTAATGGCATTATTTTATCTCTGAACCTTTCAAGCTTGAGTTCTTTTCCTTTTATGAAAAACTCGGTACAATAACCGAAAGTAATTTCTTCTCCTTTAAATATAGGTCTGCCTTCCCTCTCATCTTCAACAACTGCTTTAAGTTCAACTATTTCACCGGTTTTGAGGAAATGATACATTCCCTCAAATATATATATAAGCCCTTTTCCTCCTGCGTCAACTACTCCGGCATTTTTAAGAACCTGAAGCATATCAGGGGTCCTGTCCAATACATTTTTTGCCCTTTCTATTATCTCTTCCATAAACAAAACGTTATCCTGATAGTTATCGGAAATCTTAATAGCATACTCTGCCATTTCCCTTATGACAGTAAGTATAGTTCCTTCAGTAGGTTTCATTATTGCTTTGTACGCAGTGTTAGAGCCTTCCATAAGTGCATTTGCCAATAGCTCTATATCCATGCTTTTTTGATTCTTCAATGCCTTGGCAAAGCCTCTCCATATTTGTGATAGTATTACTCCGGAATTGCCTCTTGCTCCCATAAGAGAACCATTGGCGGCAGCACCGGCCACACTATGAACTTCAAAATTCTTGAGTGCAATCAGTTCTTTCACAGCCAATTGCATCGTAAGAGACATATTAGTACCTGTGTCACCGTCAGGTACAGGAAATACATTAAGTGCGTTTACAGTTCCTGTATTATTCTCTAACTTATTTGAACCGGATATTATCATATTTCTTAATTTTATTCCATCTAT
>JAQVFD010000222.1 GCA_028697435.1 Clostridiaceae bacterium | reverse complement strand
TTACTGAGTCCAGTTCCTCCCCCATTAGGTAAGCCCTCCCCTTTCCATAGCTTACCTTGTTGGATGCATCCTCCCATACCTCTCCCAAAAGCACCGATTCAACATCCTTCTCCTTCATTTCTTTACGAATCAGCTTTATAAACTCATCAGGCAGTTCATCTGCAACATCCAATCGCCAGCCTTTTGCTCCCAGATCCATCCAATGCTTTATTACACTGTCCTTCCCTGTTATAATAAAGTCAACATACCCCGGGTCCATTTCATTTACATTGGGAAGGCTGTCTACTCCCCACCAGCACTCATAATCATCCCCACAGTCCTTGAAGCGGTACCATGAATAATACGGAGATTCGGTTGACTGATATGCCCCTATACCCGGATATCTTCCGTACCTGTTAAAGTAAATGCTGTCGCTGCCCGTATGGCTGAATACCCCATCCAATATAACAGATATCCCTATACTTTCTGCCTTTTTGCATAGGCTCTTGAATGTTTCACTGCTGCCGAACATAGGATCGATGTTTTTGTAATCCCCGGTGTCATACTTGTGATTGCTGGGTGCTTCAAAAACAGGATTCAGATAAATAACAGACACACCAAGTTCCTTCAGGTAATCAAGTTTCTCTATAATTCCCTGAAGGTTGCCTCCAAAAAAGTCCCACCTTGCAATGCTGCCCTTTTCACAATCCTTAATATAGAAAGGGGTGTCTTCCCAATTTGCATATATAAAACTGTTTTTCTTAGGATTCAGCACCTTACAGTCTTCATGGCCATTCCTAAACCTATCTGCAAATATCTGATACATTATGGCCTTTTTATACCAATGAGGAGTACTTGCTTCTCTTTTGTAAGCAGTAATCTGATATCCTGGTGGAATTGTGCCGTATAAATCTCCGACACCTCCCAGGTATTTTTCGTTATTTCCGTAATAGTACTTTTCTCCCTCAATTCTCAACTCAAAATAGTACCACAAAAGCCCCGGATTCTCAGGTACTTTTATATTCGCAGAATAATTTAATCCCCGCTCTTCCGATGCAATTAATGCTACTCTTTGCTCTATGCTGTCTTCTGTACTTATTACGACTTCTGCCGAGCTTACAGGCCTTGAGGCTTGTACCGTAAGGCCAAGAGTCACCACGCTGCCACAGGGAACCGCTCCGAAAGGGAAACGGTATTTCTCCTCATGGGAGTTATGAAAAATATATGTCTCCATTACAAAATCACCCTTTTAACCTCCCATATGCCCGAGGCATATTCGGAAATCGTCCTGTCACTGGAAAAAACCCCTGAATGAGCAATATTAGCGATACTCATCCTGAGCCATGTAGATTTTTGCCTGTAGAGTTCATCCACCCTTTTATGAGCCTCCACATAAGCATCGAAATCTTTAAGCACAAAGTATTCATCGTTATGCAGAAGAAGATGATTATAAATATCCAAAAATTCTACGCTGCTCACAGGGAAAAAGCCGTTTATCAGCTGCTCTGCAACAGCTTTGATACGCGGATCGTTGTTGTACATCTCAATAGCGCTGTATCCCCCATCCCTATAATAGTTCATGATCTCCTTTTCCGTCATTCCGAATATTATTATATTTTCATCCCCTACTTCGTCCCTTATCTCAATATTTGCTCCGTCAAGAGTAGCTACAGTAATTGCGCCGTTCATCATAAGCTTCATATTTCCTGTGCCTGAAGCTTCTTTTGTAGTGGTTGAAATTTGTTCGCTCACATCAGCGGCGGGTATTATCCTTTCCGCCAAAGATACCTTATAATCTTCCATAAATACTACCTTAATCTTATTCCCTATACCTTCGTCATTGTTTATTTTATCAGCAAGGGTATTGATAAGCTTTATTTCCTGCTTGGCCAGCTTATAACCCGGTGCTGCTTTTGCTCCGAATATAAATGTCCTTGGAATGATATCAAGCTCGGGATCCTCTCTCAGGCAGTTATAGAGATACATAATATGAAATATGTTCAGGAGCTGGCGCTTATAAGCGTGCATCCTTTTTATCTGGATATCGAATATTGAATTGGCATCCACATCTATTGAATATTCATCCTTAATTATCTTTGCCAGTTCAAGCTTGTTATTCTGTTTTATCTGCCATACTCTTTTCTGCACCTCTGGGTCATTCTGATATTTCAGGAATCTGATCAGGTCGGTGGGATGCTTTTTCCAGCTGCTGCCTATTGTACTTGTCAAAAGCTGTGCAAGCTCCGGGTTTGACTTCAAAAGCCATCTCCTGTGGGTGATTCCGTTAGTCTTGTTATTGAATTTGTATGGATAAAAGTGATAAAAATCCACAAGCTCCTGCTTTTTTAATATCTCGGTGTGGATCTTGGCAACTCCGTTAACACTATGGCTTCCAACTATGGCAAGATGAGCCATTTTTACATATCCATCCGCAAGAATAGCCATTCCGGATATTTTGTCCCACTGTCCCGGATATCTGTTCCACAAATCGCTGCAAAATCTCTCATTTATCTCCTCAATTATCATGAAAATCCTGGGCAATAGAGGTTTAAACATATCTATCGGCCATTTTTCCAAAGCCTCGGACAGTATAGTGTGATTAGTATAAGAAATTGTATTTGTAGTTATCTTCCAAGCTGTATCCCAGTCAACACCTTCCTGATCCATAAGAATTCTCATAAGCTCAGGTATGGCAACCGCCGGATGTGTATCATTGATATGGATTGCCACCTTCTCATCAAAATCGTAGATACTGTTATTAGTACGTTTATAGCTCCTTACTATACTCTGTAAACCACTCGATACAAAGAAGTATTGCTGCTTGAGCCTGAGCTTCCTACCCTCTGCATAGCTGTCATCGGGATACAAGACCTGGGAGATAGATTCCACAGAGCACTTGTGCTCCACTGCCTTCATATAATCCCCCTTACTGAAAGAGGATAAATCAAAATCCTTCTCCGGATTCTCAGCACTCCATAATCTTAATGTATTAACTGTGTGGTTATCATACCCAATTATTGGTGTATCGTAAGGAACAGCAAGTACTGTTTCATAATCCACATGCTCAAACTTGAGCTTATTGTTCTCGTATTCGGTGATTATTTTACCTCCGAACCTCACTTCCACAGCCTTGCCGGCCTTCCTTATCTCCCAGACATTTCCCTCTCTGAGCCAGTTCTCCGGAAGCTCCACCTGATAACCGTCAACAATCTTCTGTTGAAAAAGGCCGTATTTATATCTGATTCCACAGCCGTGCCCCGGTATTCCAAGAGAAGCCATAGAATCCAGGAAACAAGCTGCAAGTCTTCCCAGCCCTCCATTTCCAAGACCCGCATCAGGCTCAGCAGACTTTATCTCCTTCAAAGTGCAGCCCAGCTCCAGGAGCACTTCCTCACAAACCTTTTCCAGTCCCATATTCACCAGGTTATTACCCAACAGCCTTCCCAAAAGAAATTCAATAGAAAAGTAATATGCCTGCTTCGTATTCTTTCTTCTATATTCTTCATTGGTTTTGACCCAATCCATTGCAGCATAATCCCTTATAAGGCTTCCGAGAGCCGAATACCTTTCATTGTTGGATGCTTCTGTAAAAGACTTTGCATGCATGGTCGTAAGCTTTTTCAGGTAATCTTCCTTGAATTTTATCTTATCAATAGCCATATTTACACCCCATAAAATTACAAATTCAGACTTAAACTGTTTGTTTCATCTATTATACAATATCTTCAAAACATTGACCACGGGAATAACTGCAGTTTTACATCCATAATATGAAAAAGGCGCAAATTATGCGCCTTCAGATTACCGCTTTCTTCTGTATTATCTCAGGATTATCTTTATCTCCTATAACCTTATTGCTCTTAGTTATCCTTACACTTTTATCCAGTATGGCATTTATTATCTCCGAATCTTCTTC
>JAQVFD010000221.1 GCA_028697435.1 Clostridiaceae bacterium | reverse complement strand
TATTCAATAAATCGACTTTTTTCTTATACTCCTACTCCACAGTTACACTCTTTGCCAGGTTCCTGGGTTTATCAACGTCGCAGCCCTTTTCCACCGCCATGTAGTAGGCTAAGAGTTGCAGGGGCATTACTGCCACCACCGGAGCCAGGATGTCAGGAACTTTTGGGATATAGAGGGTGTAGTCCGCTACTGTTTCAACCTCCGTGTTTCCTTCCTTGGCTATGGCAAATACGAAGGCACCCCGGGCTTTTACCTCTTTTACATTACTGACCATTTTCTCATAAAGCTCATCCTGTGTGAGGACCGCCATAACTATCGTACCCTTCTCTATAAGGGCTATTGTGCCGTGCTTCAGTTCCCCGGCTGCATAAGCCTCAGAGTGTATATAGGATATTTCCTTGAGCTTTAGAGAGCCTTCAAGGGCTACGGCATAATCTATTCCGCGTCCCATATAAAATATGTCCTTGGCATTGGAATTCTTAGTTGCAAATTTTTGTATAATAGATTTATGCTTGAGAGTCTCTTCCACCAGCTGAGGAAGCTTTCTCATTTCATCCTTTATTGTTGTTATTTCTTCATCCTTCAAGGTTCCTTTCAGCTTAGACATATACAGTGCAATAATATAAATGGCTATAAGCTGTGTCGTATATGCTTTGGTAGATGCAACGGCTATCTCAGGTCCTGCCCAGGTATACAATACATCATGGGATTCTCTGGCTATTGAGCTTCCCACAACATTGACTATGCTGAGTATCCTTGAACCCTTCTTTTTGGCTTCCTTCAAAGCTGCTAAAGTGTCTAAGGTTTCTCCCGATTGGCTCACTATTATCGTAAGGGTTTTTTCATTTACTATGGGATTCCTGTATCTGAATTCCGATGCAATATCCACTTCGACGGGTATCCTTGCTAACCTCTCTACGACATACTTTCCAACCATACATGCATGGTAAGCTGTTCCGCAGGCAACCATATAAATCTTGTCAAACTTCTGCAGTTCTTCCTTGGTAAGTTTTATGTCATCCAGTTTTATATCGGCAGAGTCCGGCAATACTCTTGAGGTCATTGTATCCTTTACAGCCTTTGGCTGTTCATGTATCTCCTTGATCATGAAATGCTCAAAGCCTTCTTTTTCGGCTGCAGCCACATCCCAGTTCACTTCGAATATTTCTTTGGAGACTTTCCTGCCGTTTTCATCAAAGAAGCTGATACTGTCCTTTTCAATAACTGCAAGCTCGTTCTCATTTAGCAGATATATCTTTCTTGTATGGTTCAGTATCGCAGGTATGTCTGAGGCAATGAAGTTTTCTCCGTTTCCTATGCCTACTATAAGGGGGTTTTCTTTTCTGACACATACAATCTTATCCGGCTCTTTCCTGCTTATTACAGCAAAAGCATAGGACCCCCTTATCTTCTCAAGGACTCTCTTTACAGCTTCAACAAGGTCTCCTTCGTATAGAAAATCAAGGTAATGGGCCAGGACCTCTGTATCAGTTTCTGATATGAATACATATCCATGCTCCTTTAGCATGCTCTTTATACTCATGTAGTTCTCTATTATTCCGTTATGAACAACTACTATATCACCGGAACAGTTTGTATGAGGATGGGAATTTACATCAGAAGGCTCCCCATGGGTGGCCCATCTTGTATGCCCTATTCCTAAACATCCGTCAAGGGTCTCCTTCTTCAAATGTTCCTCAAGTACAGAGAGCCTGCCTTTATATTTCCTTACCTCTATGCTTTCCTTCGTATATACTGCTACTCCTGCAGAATCATAACCTCTATATTCCAGCTTTTGCAGCCCTTCCATTAAAATGGGCACTGCATTTTTATATCCAATATATCCAACGATACCACACATTTATGAATTCTCCTCTCATTAATCCTTCTGAACATAAAAAGTTTAAAACTCAAAACTTGGTATTCCTTATCATGGATTTCCGTACTCCCCGAAACCTCGCAACCCCGTAACCTCGTAACCTATATTTATGTTAACTTATTTTCGGGCAAAAAAATACACTAACAGGTCATAACTGTTAGTTGTGCTCAGTATTACCTCTGACTCAATCAGATTTCCTTTGTCCCATCAATCACTTGAGGATTTGTAAAATCTATCACACTGTCGAGTCACAGCGCAGGGCACCCGCCGAATTTTCGATTAACCCTGACCTCGTCAACTTGCAATGCAAGTCTGGCGCTTAATTCAGTTTTCTGCCTCCCGGCAATACTTCCTTATCCTTTCACCTCCTTTACAGGGACGCCGGTATGGTGTCCCTAATTCATTCTCTCTTCTATAAGCCTCGCAAGAGCCACTGCATCTTCTCTTATTTCTGCCTCGTCGGCTCCCTCAAGCATCACCCGAACCAGTGGTTCGGTGCCGGAAGGCCTTATCAGTACTCTTCCATTTCCTTTCATCTTTTTCTCAAGACCTGCTATCATTTCGGCAACAGCTTCATCTTCTAAATACTTATCCTTGTTCTCATTCTTAACCTTTGCATTCACCAACACCTGAGGCAGTTCTTTCATTATTGACGCAAGGTCAGACAGTTTCTCACCGCTTTCCTTAACAGCAGTTAGCAGCTGCAGTGCTGTCAAAAGTCCGTCTCCGGTAGTGTTATGATCGAGGAATATGATATGACCCGACTGTTCGCCGCCAATGCAGTAACCCTTTGCAATCATTTCTTCAAGAACATACCTGTCTCCTACCTTAGTCTTTACCAGATTACACTGCTCCTGCTTCATAGCTATGTCAAGACCGATATTGCTCATGACGGTACTGACTATAGTATCCTTCTTAAGAATGCCTTTCCCTTTAAAATACTTGGCGAATATCGCAAGCATGTGATCACCGTTAACAATATTCCCTTTGTTGTCTACCGAAATAAGCCTATCGGCGTCCCCGTCAAAGGCCAGCCCGATATGGGCTCCGGAATCAACGACCAGCTTTTGCAATCCTTCAGGGTGCGTAGAACCACATTTTACGTTTATGTTCTGTCCGTCCGGATTGTTGTTTATGACCACTATCTCAGCACCCAAATCTGTAAGTACAGAAGGGGCCGCTATATATGATGCACCGTTTGCGCAGTCGACTGCAATCTTAAGTCCTCGCAGGCTGCCATCTATTGTACTCTTGAGAAAATCAACATAATCGTACACTGCGTTGTCTATATCAACCCTCTTGCCTATTTTCGCTCCTGTGGGATATTCTATCCCATTTTCCGGATTCAGAAGCAGACTTTCTATCCTGTCTTCCAATTGGTCTGACAGCTTATATCCCTCACCGTTAAAAAACTTAATTCCGTTATATTCATAGGGGTTGTGTGAAGCAGAGATCACGACCCCCGCATCTAAGCCCATATGTCTGGTAAGATATGCAACTGCCGGTGTAGGAACAACTCCCAAGCATACTGCTTCTGCTCCCATAGAGCATATACCTGCAATTAGTGCAGCTTCAAGCATATCTCCTGATATTCTGGTATCCTTTCCTACAGCAATCTTAGGTCTATGGTGGGTTTCTTCCGTCAATACATATGCACCAATTCTCCCAAGATTAAACGCAAGAGAAGGGCTCAACTCCTCATTTGCAATTCCCCTTACTCCGTCTGTTCCAAACAAGCGACCCATCTTAAGACTCCCTTCTGTTTAAATACGCCATATATGGCGCCCATGCTTGCTGCTTGCGCCATATACATGTATGGTGTCCCTGCGCATAAAATCTACATATTCTCCGGCGTTTCTATTCCTACAAGGCCTAAGCCTGTCTGGATTACTATCCCCACAGCTTTTGTAAGCTGAAGTCTTGCATTCTTTACATTATCCTCAGCGTTAAGAATGGGATGCGAATTATAAAATTTATTGTAAGCCTTTGCTATCTCCGTTACATGTCGGATAACCACAAAGGGCTCATACCTTTCTACTG
>JAQVFD010000220.1 GCA_028697435.1 Clostridiaceae bacterium | reverse complement strand
AGCCCCTCGCATATTCACAGTACTCCGGGTTACAGTCGGATTCTTCCTTAAAACATATCTTATCCTTAGCTGTCAATACAATAGCCTTGATTCTCAGGCCCTTTCCCTGCATTTTGCCGATTGCATCCAAAGCTGCCTGCCTTGTTATGGTTTTTGCGGTCAGATAGAATATTTTTTCTGTATTTCCTTCTCCCATCGCCTTTACGGCAGGAAAAAGTACTGAAATTGTTTTTCCTGTTCCTGTCGGGGCTTGTATGAAAATCCTCCCGGAAGCGGTTATTGTTTTATACACTGCAACTACAAGCTTTCTCTGATTCTTCCTATATTTATCATATGGAAATTCCAGATTCTTGATGGTGCTGTTCCTCAATGCACTCCATTCGCAAGCTGCATAAGCCCATCCGTAATACTTCTCCACCACTTCCGAAAAGTGCTTTTCAAGTTCTTCAAAGTTAACTGTTTTATTTAAAATCTTCTGTTCACCGCTATCGACGTTATAGTATGTCAGGCGGATATCGGTGACCTTTTCGCTCTGCTCCGATTCATACATGTAGGCATAGCACAATGCCTGTGCCCAATGCACAGGCATTGTGTCTTCACTTATGTTCTCCAAAGATCCGGAAGTTGTCTTTATTTCTTCCAGGGTAATTCCCTCACTGCCTTTCAGCAGCCCGTCAATTCTTCCCGATACTACAAAAACAATATCCCCGTAGCATACCCTTTTTGAAACGCTTACTTCTTTGTAATAGGTTTCTCCGCTCTCTGCCGCTTCGTCTTTTCTTAAACCCTGGATTTTTATGTGCAGTCTGGTTCCTTCATTTGCTTTTCCCATCCCGACAAATCTCGAATCCAGGTCCCCCGAGCGGTAAACATACTCTACCAAATCCCTTACTGATATTCTTATTTCATATCCGGTAGTCATGAAGCATCAACCTTTAAAAATAATTAGCTACTCTGCAGCTGCGCTATTTGCATTAGCCCATTCATTATAATTCTGCTTTACTTTCAGGTTATCCTGAAGCACAGCCCATATGTCTTCGGATTCAAAGCCTTTTCTCCATGACGCTGCTCCGGCCAGATCATATTTATGAATCAGTGAAGACTTGAGATTTATGGATCTTTCATCCTCTATCCATATCCTGTGAGTGACCTTTCCCACCTTATATTCAGCATAATGTTGTCCGCTTCCTTCATCCCAGGTAACTTCAGGCTTGTGCTCCGAAAGCAGTTTTTCTACTGTATCCATAGATACTGCTGATGATGATACCTTTATCTTACCATCAATCTTTTCTTCCTTCCATACCCTTGTATAGAAGGGAAGTCCCAAGAGCAGCTTTTCTTTTGGAACCTCTTCAAGAATCCTTTCAAGTCCCTTTTCAACCCATCCCAGCTCTGCAACAGATCCTGCTATCGGACTTGCCGCCCAATGCTGGTCATATGCCATTACTGCCATATAATCAACCACCTTTGACAGGGCTTTTCTGTCATAGCACATGGACCAATTCTCACTGGAGGATCTGAAGGTGACATCTATTGACACCACCAGCCCCTGTTCCTTTAACAGAGGTGCCAGCTCCCTCATAAATTGAGTAAGAATATTCTTGTC
This sequence comes from Clostridiaceae bacterium, assembly GCA_028697435.1. Classification (GTDB taxonomy): domain Bacteria; phylum Bacillota; class Clostridia; order Lutisporales; family Lutisporaceae; genus BRH-c25. The sequence continues at coordinate 2,318 of JAQVFD010000220.1, read as the reverse complement.
CTTCAGATATATGTTTTCAAAATCAATGTTTATTCCGTCGAGCTTATAAAGCTTTGCGTAAATAAGCAGCTGCTGATATATTTTTTCTCTTGTATCGGTATTGTTTAAAAACTCGTGAGTGATATCGGGGTCGGATCCGCTTCCTACAAGCGCCCACACTTTATAACTGTTTTTGTGTGCCCAGTTCACATAGCCGATATCAGCCTTGTTGGCTACCGTTCCCTGCTTGTCCGCAATGTAAAACCAAGTGGGAGATACCACATCAAGACCCTCAATGCTTTTCAACTTCGAAGTATCAGGATTCCTGTTCCCTACATATTCCCAAGTCATATTTATCTTCCCCTGTTTCGGTTTCCAAGCAGCGCTGTCTTCTGGTTCAGTCACATCCGTTCCGGAAGCAATGATATTGGTTTTGACATAATCCTTCTGAATATATCCAATAAATCCATCTTCGCTTCTTACCTTGTACCATTTATCATCCTCGCCGAATACTCTGAGAATTTCATCTTTGTCAATCCCTTTTTTGACTGCAGGAGACCACAAAGCAGGTTTTGCTCTCATGATCCTGTTGTCCTTCTGAACCTTTGCAATCTGAACAGTGTTTTTTGCATAATCAAGTATGGCAACATTATTCTCTTCAACCCATTTGATCTTTATTCCAAACATCGTATCCAACATCTGTATGGGTATATAGGGCTTGTCCTCCACAAGTTTTACGGGAATATTAATATCCACAGGGCGGGCATTCACCATCGCGGTTAGCTTTCCGGTCTTCATGATAAGCACCCTGTCTTTTGTAGTAAATACTACCTTGTTGGCTTTTGCATCCCAATGTACATTCGGGTCGACGAATTTTTTCACTGTATCAATGGAAAACAGCAACTGACCATTTTCCACTATAGGCGAATCCTCATCCTCCGCAATGCCTCCTTCAACAACTAGATGCACTTTATCAGGAGTGTACTGAATGGTTGTCCAAAGCTGCGGAAAAACAAAAAATCCTGCAATTATCGCAATTATTAAAGCTGTGAATATTATTAAAAAGTATTTTTTCATTTTAGCACCACCTATAGTTGAACTTGAAATTATATCTACATTATAACATTTATAATGACGTAATATCTCTGGCAAATGTTTCAGCTCCAATTATATTGGAGCTAAAGTCGCGAGTCACGAGTCGCTAGACACGAGAGTTAGGGCAGGGCTACGAAGTTGTGGTAACACTGAAAACACTGAAATCCGCTAAAAGCAGGTTGGGAAATAGTATTTTCTAACCAGAGATGATCGATAATGAGCAAAATTTCAAGTAATGTGTGACACAAAGTCGGTTTATACTCAACTTTGTACACATTACTTGAAAAATTACACATATTTGACCCATACATTGCTTCTTATTCTAATAAATCAACACACTAATTGAAAATTTGCACATTCCAAATTCAAATATAGTTTATATAATGTTGTTGGGGTAATTATTCTGATACACAGATAAATATCGATAAAGATGCAAATATCTAAAATCACTTATGTATCGATAAGTTATATAAATGTTACCATGTAATCGTGCAGCGATTCTGTGAAACATCCGTGTGTTTAGTGTTTCCCATTACCTATATCGCACTTTACATACTCAATAGTAGGCTCAGCTACCATTTGCTGCTCTTGTAGTTGCTGGATTTCATAGCTTTCCAGAACCTCATTGACTATTTGCACCATCTTCTTATTATTCAATTGTTTGTGGAAATGAACAGTATACCCTTCCTTTGAGAGCATATCGAAGAAAAGCTCGGCGCAGCTGATTCTCGCAAATTCCTCTTCGCGCAAAACAGCTTTGTTTTCTACATCTTTTGTTTCGACTACAATATTCAGTTCCTTTTCACCGGACGTCCGCCGCACGACATACATGAAGTCCGGACTATACATCCCACCTGTGATTGTCGGTATTGCGACACCGGAACGTGGGATTTTGCCGTAAACAACGACTTCTGAAATATCGGACTTAATGTTTTCCTGCTCCAGTGGCGAATCGTAGGCAAAAGAATCATACAAATATTTCTTACTTGGAGTACCTGGTGCAATCTTCGTGCCGATACGTCCTTGAGCAATATCTCTGCGGGGCTTACCATCCTCATAGGTCAATGCAGTAGCGCCAATCGGGACATCGCTCTTTTTATAGTGAAAGCGTCCTTGCAGGTTTTTGGTCCGCCATGCTTGGAACTCAGAGCAGAATGCTGCGACGGTGCTTTCGTTGATATATTTCGGATCAACCGTACCATGTTTGTCAACATAAGCACACATGGCTTTGTGTAATACAGTGA
>JAQVFD010000219.1 GCA_028697435.1 Clostridiaceae bacterium | reverse complement strand
CTTAAACTCTTCGAACTTTAATTATAGCGTTGGGGCAAGCACCATCCTGTTTACTGTGGTCGGAAACGGTCATGGCATAGGCATGAGCCAATATGGAGCCGACGGTATGGCAAATAACGGATCCTCTTACAGAGATATTGTTACCCACTATTATCAGGGTGTTGACATAGTGAATATTGAGGATTTAATACCTTAGGGGTGGGACGCGGGGACAGGGGTGGGACGCGGGGACAGGTACCTTGTCCCAGTGGTTAATTATTTTTGTTTTATTGTAATAATGTGTCTTTCGCCTGTATTATTTTTAAAATTATTGGAAATAATACAGGCGGAGGTGTAAATTATGAAATTTAGAAAGGATTTGAATAATAGGTATATATATTTTCTTGTGTTATTGATAGCTGCATTGCTTACTGCGGGAGGGGTGATACAATACCGGAATTACCTTATGGATAAGCAGGCGCAAGTGGAGTTTGAAAAAAACATGGAAGAATACATTGAGGATTCTGAACTGGATTCATTAGCGCAGGTAATTGAGGAACCGGGAGAGAGCAGCGGAAATGAAGCAGTTGAAGAAACTTCGGATGCAACAGAAGTGTCGAAAAGCAATTCAGTAAAGATAACCGAAAGCAAAAAGGATACACAAGTGGCAGCCAAACCGGAAAGCAAACCTGTTTCTGCAGTCAAAAAGGAAGAATCGGTGATGGAGACAATGGTGGTTCCCGTATTTGGAACTACATATACAGAGTTTTCAGAGGATGTACTGGTTTACTCAAAAACACTGGATCAGTGGAGTACACATACAGGCATTGATATAAAGGCAGAAGAGGGAAGCCCTGTAAGGGCAGCGATGGATGGTGTAGTGGACCGGATTTTTAATGATCCGCAGCTTGGATTGACCATTGTATTGGATCACGGCAGCGAGGTTTATACCAAATACAGCAATCTTTCCACCCTCGATCTTGTCAGTATAAATCAGAGTATCAAAAAAGGCGATGTAATCAGCGGCATAGGAAAAACTGCTCTGTATGAAATTGCTGACGACCCCCATCTGCACTTTGAAGTGATTAAGCAAGGGAAAAGTGTTGATCCCAAAAAGTACTTGCCAAAACAAGCACTGAAGAAGTAGGGATGCATTTTTACAATGAACCATAGGTGTGGTTCTAATTAGCAAAAAAACAGCATATGAATGTAAAAAGACACCAATAAGGGGGTAGTAGTAATTGAAGGATTATATCGAAGAAAGAGCATTGGAAATTGCGAAATATATAATAAGCAGCAAGACAACGGTCAGAGATGCTGCAAAAATATTCGGGGTAAGTAAAAGCACAGTACATAAAGATGTCACAGAAAGACTTCCGAGAATAAATCCCAGTGTAGCACTTCAAGTTAAGGAGATAATGGACCAGAACAAAGCAGAAAGACATATAAGAGGCGGAAGAGCAACCAAGATGAAGTATCAGTCCATAAGTTTGTAGTGTTGAACGTTCAGGCTCCGGTAAGTTTTGATGTGCTGATGCTGCCGCATTGCATATTATATTTGTCGGAGCTTGTTATTTGGGGGAACTTATCTTATAATTGCAGTAGACAAGCTATAAATCAGTCACGAGTCGCCAATCACTAGTCTCGAGAATTAGAGAAGGGCTATGGAGATTTTTTTGTTATAAAAATGTACTTTATGAAGGAATTTTGTTTTTTATATAGAAATATAAAAGGATTGATAATTACAAGCGAAATAGTATGGAGGTATTAAAATGTGGGGAGGACAAGACATAGGCATCGACCTGGGAACAGCCAGCGTTTTGGTATATATCAAAGGAAAAGGCATTGTTCTGAGAGAGCCTTCGGTTGTTGCGATAGACAGGAATAATAATAAGATATTAGCTGTAGGTGAAGAGGCAAGGCTTATGCTTGGCAGGACGCCCGGTAATATTGTTGCAATCAGACCGCTCAAAGAGGGCGTTATTTCGGATTATGACATAACTGAGAAAATGCTCAGATATTTTATAGACAAGGCTATCGGCAGGAGAAGGATTGTTAAGCCAAGGATGGTTGTTTGTGTACCCAGTGGGGTTACAGAGGTTGAAAAAAGAGCGGTTATTGATGCTGCCAATAACGCGGGAGCAAGAACCACCAGGCTTATAGAAGAGCCAATTGCATCCGCAATAGGAGCAGGCTTGGATATATCAAAAGCCAGCGGTAATATGGTATTGGATATTGGCGGGGGTACAACAGATATAGCGGTTATATCCTTAGGAGGGATTGTTGTATCAACCTCCATCAAGATCGCAGGGGATAAATTCGATGAAGCTATAGTAAGGTATATGAGAAAGAAGCACAATATTATGATCGGCGAGAGAACTGCCGAAGCGTTGAAGATAAACGCAGGTACCGCATTCCCGAGAGAAGAGCAGCTTAAAGTTGAAGTCAGGGGCAGAAATCTTATTTCAGGACTTCCAAAGACCATAGAAGTAACCTCTGATGAAATGCTTGAAGCGCTTTCGGAGCCGATTTCCGCCATTGCCGATGCAGTACATTCAGTGTTGGAAAGGACACCGCCGGAGCTTTCTGCGGATATCAGCGACAGGGGTATTGTTATGGCTGGTGGAGGTTCACTTTTAAACGGCCTTGACAAGCTAATCAGTAAAAGAACAGGGATACCTGTATATGTTGCAGAAGATGCAATATCCTGCGTAGCAATAGGGACCGGACAGGCTTTGGAACATATAGATATACTTCAGGATTCAGATATAAATGCAAACAGAAAAATAATCACTTTAAACTACTAAATCAGACAATGAAGGACACGGGGACGTTTCTCCACATGGGACACGGGGACAGGTACCTTGTCTCATGATTTTCATGAGACAAGGTACCTGTCCCCGTGTCCCACCATCCCCGTGCCCTTTTTTTTATTCTCTAAAGTCCTTGAGAAATTGTTCCGATAACTATCATGTAAAGAATAACATATAGTGTAGGTGATAGTGTGATTAGAGGACTTTATATCTCTGCATCCTCAGCGATTTCAGAAGCAAAAAGAATAGATGTTATTTCCAACAATATTGCAAATGCGAACACTGCGGGATATAAGAAGGATGTCATGGTGACTCAGAACTTTTCCGATGTTTTGATTTCCAGGATAAATAACGCATCCGGCACGCCGGTAGATAGATGGAAGGGCGCAAATCCTGTAAGAGCATTGGGACATTTAAGCTATGGAATACATAGCAGTGAAATAATGGTAGATTTTGAACAGGGACAGCTGAACTCAACCGGCAGCAGCTTTGATATGGCCCTAAGAGGTAAGGGCTTTTTCTGCATTGATACCCCTGAAGGAGAAAGATATACAAGAAGCGGCAATTTTGAAAAAGATGCAGAAGGTTGGCTTGTAACCCAGGAAGGTTTTAGAGTACTTGGCGAAGGCGGTTATATAATGGTAGAGGGCAGCGACATAACAGTCAATGAAAAGGGTGAGATTTTTTCCGGTGCACAACCGGTAGACAAGCTAAAGCTTGTAGACTTTGATGATTATAAGGCACTTCGCAAAGAAGGGAATGGCCTTATCAGAATAGCGGAGGATATTGAAGCTGAACCGATGATAACAGAGGGAACTATACAACAGGGTTTTCTTGAAAGCTCCAATGTCAATTCCGTTAAAGAAATGGTGGGAATGCTCACTATGATGCGAACCTATGAAGCTAATCAAAGGATTATAAAGATACATGATGAACTGATCGGAAAAGCAGTAAATGAAATTGCGAAATTTTAGGAGGTAAGTAATTATGATGAGGGCTCTTTGGACGGCCAGTACGGGAATGATGGCTCAACAGCTTAATGTTGATACTATAGCCAACAACATGGCTAATGTTAATTCTGTTTCATATAAAAAGGCAAGAGTCGAATTCAAGGACCTGCTTTATGAAACATTGGAAAGAGGGAT
>JAQVFD010000218.1 GCA_028697435.1 Clostridiaceae bacterium | reverse complement strand
GAACCGAGAACCTGATCAGCCACATAATGGTGTATGAAGTTCCAAGCTACAATAAGCTGCTGTATACAACTGATGGGGGTATAAATGTAGCTCCTGATCTTTCTCAGAAGGTTCAGATACTTGAAAGCGCAATTAAGGTTTGTAAAGCAATGAAAATGGACAGGATATATGCATCTTGCCTTGCAGGTGCTGAAACTGTCAATCCAAAGATTCCCGCAACAGTAGATGGAAAAGCAATAGCAGATATGAAGGACAAATGGGAAGCTTTGAATGTTGCGGTACAAGGACCCGTTGCTCTTGATCTTGCAATAAGCAGTGAGGCATGCGGGCATAAAGGCTATAAGGCTGAAGGGGCAGGAATTGCCGATATATTGTTAGCTCCTTGCTATGAGGTTGGAAATGTATTGGGAAAATCCCTGACTTATTTTGCAGGTGGAAAATCCGCAGGAATAATAATGGGTGCAAAGGTGCCTATTATACTGACTTCCAGAGCTGATTCTGCAGAATCAAAGCTATTGTCCATTGCTCTTGGGAGTGTAGTAGCAAGTGACAAAGCCCATAATATTTGCAATAAATGAAATGATGCAAATATGGGGATATTGTCATAAAAGTTCAGGCACTAATAATTAATATTAATAATAAGGGGGTATTTTTATTGAAGCATTTGATGTCAGGTAATGAGGCGATTGCCAGGGGAGCTTATGAAGCCGGAGTTAAAGTGGCTGCAGCTTATCCCGGTACGCCGAGTACCGAGATATTGGAAGAAGTTGTACAGTACAAGGATGATATTTATTGCGAATGGGCACCAAATGAGAAAGTGGCAACAGAAGTAGCGATAGGCGCATCAATAGCGGGAGTTAGAAGCTTATCGGCTATGAAGCATGTTGGACTAAATGTAGCTGCTGATCCAATATTTACTTATTCATATCTTGGAGTTAATGGGGGATATGTTCTCATTACGGCTGATGACCCAAGTATGCACAGCTCGCAAAATGAGCAGGATAACAGGTACTATGCCAAGTCTGCCAAAATCCCGATGATTGAACCCAGCGACAGTCAGGAAGCAAAGGATTTCTTAGCTGAGGCATATAAAATCAGTGAGCAGTATGATACTCCTGTGATGTATCGATTAACAACCAGAGTATGCCACAGCAAGAGTATGGTAGATCTTGGGACAAGAACAGAAGTTGAGCCTAAGAAATATGAAAGAAATGCGGCAAAGTATGTAGCGACCCCTGCTAATGCAAAGGTTGCCAGAATCAAAGTAGAAGAAAGAATGAAATCCCTTGAGGAATACGCATGCAGTTCGCCTCTTAACAAGGTTGAACATAATAATGGCACAAAAATAGGTATTATTACAGCAGGTATATCCTATCAGTATGTTAAAGAAGTATTTGAAGACAATGCTTCATATTTAAAATTAGGCTTCACTTTTCCGCTGCCAATGAACCTGATAAGGGAATTTGCTTCGAAGTTTGAGACCGTTTATGTTGTTGAAGAGCTGGATCCCTTTATGGAAGAGCAGATTAAGGCTGCTGGAATTAATTGCATTGGTAAGGAACTTATTCCGGCCATGTACGAGCTTAATCCCGATGTAGTTGCAAAAGCTCTGTTGAACAAGGAAAACGAGACAAAGAAAGTTGATGCCAAGGTAGTAGGAAGACCTCCGGTACTCTGCCCGGGTTGCCCTCACAGAGGTTTCTTCTACACAATGTCCAAAAAGAAGAATACAGTAGTAACAAGTGATATTGGCTGTTATACCCTTGGAGGATCACCACCTCTTAGCGCAGTAGACACATGTATATGCATGGGAGCAGGTTTCAGTGCAGGTATGGGAATGGCAAAAGGCTTTGAGGTATCAGGACGTGATAATAAGGTGTTTGGAGTTGTCGGGGATTCAACCTTCTTTCATTCAGGAATTACCGGAGCAATAGACATAGCTTACAATAAAGGTAAGATGGTGCCTGTAGTCCTTGACAACAGAATTACAGGAATGACCGGTCATCAGGAGAATCCGGGAACAGGAAAAACTCTGATGGGCGAAGATGCAATACAGATAGATCCGGTTGAAATATTGAAGGCAATAGGTTATAAGACTGTAAAGACAGTGGACCCATGTGATTTGAAAGCTATGGATGAAGTAGTCACAGAAGCTGAAAACAGCGAGGAGCCTTTTGCGATAGTAACCAAGAGGCCTTGTGTACTGATTAAGAATCTGCCTCCGTTCAAGACAAAGTGCAAAGTTGACAGGGATAAATGCAAAAAGTGCAAAATGTGCTTGAAGGTAGGATGCCCTGCCATATTCTTCAAGGATGGCGCTTCATATATCGATCAGTCAATGTGCGTAGGCTGCGAGGTTTGTATGCAGGTATGCAAATTCGATGCTATAGAAAAGGTTGGTGAATAATATGAGTGATGTTAAGAACATATTATTGGTTGGCGTCGGCGGACAGGGAACAATACTTGTAAGTAAGATATTAACTGCAGGACTTATAAAAGCCGGCTACGATGTGAAAATGTCTGAGGTGCACGGCATGGCTCAGAGAGGTGGAAGTGTAACCACCCAGGTAAGATACGGAAAGAAAGTTTATTCTCCGATAATCGGCAAAGGTCAGGCTGATATACTCGTATCATTTGAAAAGATGGAAGCTGTGAGATGGATAGAATATCTCAAGCCCGATGGAGTTGTCGTAGTAAACAACTATGAGATTCCTTCGATGCCTATTGCAAGCGGTAAGGAAGAATATCCCCAGGGATTAATTGAAGCACTGCAGAAAACCTTCAAGACCGTAGTAATTGATGCGGGAAAAATAGCAGAAGAATTGGGAAACATCAAGACTCAGAATATAGTACTCTTAGGTGCTTTGGTAAAAGCCCTCAAAATGGACGAAATAAACTGGGAAGAAATAATAAGGGAGACTATCAAGCCTAAGCTGGTGGACATCAATTTAAAGGCATACAATAAGGGGAAAGAACTGTAAGTCAATTATAATTAATGAGTGCCTGAACTTTTTTGTTTTACAAAAAAGTTTTGCACTTATATGACTAAATCCCTATATTTGCAGCATTTCATTTACTGCAAATATTAAGGGTTATGTCACTAGACCTGTGCATTAGCTGTAATTGCTATTGCACAGGTCCAGTTTTTTATCGTGAAAGGCTTTTTTATGATATACTATTAATGTATTATATGATTTACGATGTAAAGGATAAAGAAAAGCGATGGAAAGCCGGTTAAAAGACTTAAACGAGGAGCAGTTGGAAGCAGTGAGACACAGAATGGGACCCTGTATGGTACTGGCAGGTCCGGGCACCGGGAAAACCACTGTTATTACTTCAAGAATACTTAATCTGATAAAAAGCGGGATTGTATCCCCCGGGAATATCCTGGTAGTCACCTTTTCAAGAGCGGCGGCCAATGAAATGAAAGAACGTTATGGCAGGCTTTCGGGGACTCAAAGTGGTAGCAAGGTAAACTTCGGCACTTTTCATTCTGTTTTTTATAAGCTGCTTCGGCAGTATAAGGGATATAAACTGGAAGACCTGCTTGATGAAAACCATAAGTTTGGTATCATAAAGGGTTTTGTTATAAATCTAAAGGTGGGCTTTGCAGAAGATGAGGAACAGGTAAAGAATATTATCTGTGATATGGAATATATCACAAGTACCATGTCTGAGGCAGAGAATTTCAAGCCTGTTGCATGCAGCATCAGCCAGCTGAAAAGTATAATGGATGAATATAACGATTATAAACAGCAGTCAGGTAAATATGACTATGACGATATATTAAGTGACTGTCTGAATATGCTGAGAGAAAATCCCCGAATACTGAACGAAGTAAGGGAAAGGTTCAAATATATATTGGTAGATGAGTTTCAGGATATAAATGCACTGCAGTTTGAAGCAATAAAGCTTATAGCTGAGCCTCTGAATAATATTTTTATTGTCGGAGATGATGATCAATCCATA
>JAQVFD010000217.1 GCA_028697435.1 Clostridiaceae bacterium | reverse complement strand
TCCTGATGGTTACAAAAGCAGAACCGACAGGACTGGCTAAAGCGTTTCTAGAATTCATACTCAGTCCGGAAGGGCAGGAAATTGTAGGCAAACATAATTATCTTAAAGTTACAAAATAGAATAGACCGAATTTATCCCCTATCTCAGCTTCCGGCTAAATCAACGGCCGGAAGCTTTTTAAATTCTCAAAAGAAGAATAATGCTATGTCGCATTATTCTTCGATTCGACTTAACATTTACTTAACATTTACTTAACAATGAATTAACAATTCATTAATAGCTTTTATCAGACACTATATTACAATTTATATAGAAGAATATTTACCTGATAAATACACGTTGATTTAAAAAATATATAAACGCACAATATAATATCATCAGCGAAGATGGGGGAATGTAAATGAAGGCTTATGAACGGGCGATACAACTTATGCTTTTTATCAGTGCAATAATAGCAATACTCGGAGTTATTTTAATTACTTACTTCATAATCAATGAGGGTTATCCGGTGATTCGAAAGGTTGGTTTATGGGATTTCCTGACCGGTCAGAAATGGGCTCCGACACAAGAGATTTATGGGATATATCCTATGATTGTAGGATCATTGATTGTTACAGCAGGGGCACTGATATTGGGAGTGCCGATAGGAATAGGCTGTGCAGTATTTCTGGCGGAGCTGGCGAAGCCCAAAATTGCCGGAATCATCAAGCCGGGTATTGAACTGCTTGCGGGAATACCTTCTGTCATTTATGGGTTATACGGGCTGGTAGTTATTGTGCCCACAATAAGAAAGGTGTTTAACAATCAGGGCTTCAGTGTTTTGGCAGGAAGCATAGTGCTGGCAATAATGATTTTGCCGACAATAATTAATGTATCGGAAAGTGCTATAAGATCAGTGCCTTTAGATTACAAGGAAGCATCCTTGTCTTTGGGATCCTCTCATTGGCAATCTATAAAAAATGTCATAGTACCTGCCGCCAGATCAGGTATAATTGCCGGAGTCATACTGGGAATGGGCAGAGCTATAGGGGAGACAATGGCAGTAATAATGATAGTAGGCAACAGTCCCATTATGCCTAAAAGTATATTGTCACCGGTAAGAACTCTTACAGGCAACATAGGAATTGAAATGGGCTATGCCAGCGGAGAGCATCAACAGGCTTTATTTGCTACCGGTATTGTACTTTTTGTTTTTATTATGTTGCTTAATATAACTGCAAACCTTATCCCCAAAAAGGTAGGTGAGTAAAGTGACTGAATCAGGCATTACGTCAAGCAGTGTAAATAAAATCAGGAAGAATGAAAAAATAGCATTTGCATTTCTGTGGGCATCAGCGATCATAACTGTTCTTGTGCTGATAGCGATAGTGGGAAATGTGTTGTTAAACGGAGTAGGTCATTTAAGCATAGAGTTCCTGACCCGGGAGCCTGAAAACATGGGGAAGGACGGCGGTATATTTTCTATTATAATAACAACGATATATTTGGCATTGTTTTCCCTGATAATTGCAGCTCCTATAGGCATTTGCGCAGCGATATTCCTTACCGAATATGCAAAAGAGGGTCCTGCAATTAAGATAATTAGGTTTGGAACGGAGTCACTGGCTGGTATTCCTTCCATAATTTTCGGACTGTTTGGTTATGTATTTTTCGTTGTATTTTTAAAATTCAGGTATTCCATGGTATCCGGAGGACTTACACTTACGCTAATGATCCTTCCCACTATAATAAGAACAGCGGAAGAGGCAATAAAGATGGTGCCGATGTCTTATAGAGAAGGCAGCCTTGCATTGGGAGCAACCAAATGGCAGACAATATATAAGGTGGTGCTTCCTGCCGCAACTTCCGGAATACTTACAGGAGTCATATTGGGCATAGGCAGGGTGGTAGGTGAAACAGCAGCAGTGATATATACGGCAGGGAGTTCCCTGGGACTTCCGAATTCTATTTGGCGACCGGGAAGGACCATGTCGGTTCACTTATATATATTGGCGTCCGAAGGATTATCAAAGGGCAATATGTATGCAACGGCTACAGTATTAATAATAACTGTGCTTATTATAAATTTTACGGCTAATAAGTTGATTAAACAATTTATGAAAGCTTAACGGAGGGGAGAAAAGTGGCTGATAACAAGATAGAGGTTAACAAGCTGAACTTATATTATACAGATTTTCATGCTCTGAAGGCTGTTGATATAAATATAGCTAAGAATGCTGTAACAGCTTGCATAGGTCCATCAGGCTGCGGCAAATCAACATTCTTAAGAACGCTTAACCGGATGAATGATCTTATTGATGGAGTAAGGATAGATGGGGAAATAACACTTGATGGTGCTGACATACAGAAGTATGATGTGATAGAATTAAGAAAAAGAGTAGGTATGGTTTTTCAGAAACCGAATCCTTTTCCTATGTCTGTTTATGACAATGTTGCTTATGGACCAAGAGTACACGGACTTAAGGATAAGAGGAAGTTGGATGATATTGTTGAGAAGAGTCTTAAAAGTGCGGCTATATGGGAAGAAGTAAAAGACAGGCTTAAAAAGTCGGCACTAGGTTTATCCGGCGGGCAGCAACAAAGGCTGTGTATTGCAAGGGTGCTTGCTGTGGAACCTGAGGTGCTGCTAATGGATGAGCCGACATCTGCTCTCGATCCGGGCTCAACGCTAAAAATCGAAGATCTTATGGAGCAGCTTAAGAAGGATTATACGGTAGTGATTGTTACCCATAACATGCAACAGGCAGGTCGTATTTCAGACTATACCGCTTTTTTCCTGAATGGTGAGATTATTGAATGTGATTTGACGGAGAGCGTATTCTATAAACCCAGACATAAAAGGACAGAGGATTATATAACAGGAAGGTTTGGATAAGCGGTGTTTAATGAAATGGAGGTGTGGGAATGACACGTAATTATTTTGACAAAGAATTGCAGGAATTGCAGGTTTCACTCTTGAAAATGAGCAGTATGACAGAAGAGATACTTGATAACTCAATAAAGGCGCTTAAGACTCAGGATGCTATGTTAGCTCAGAAGGTCATCGATGATGATTCTGAAATAGATGAAATGGAATATATAGTTGAGGATAAGTGCATTAAGCTTATTGCATTGCAATCCCCTCTGGCAAAGGATTTGAGGCTGATTGCCACAGCACTTAAAATAATCACAGACCTTGAGAGGATCGCAGACTATGCAGTAGATATTGCAAAAATCACATTGAAACTGCAGCATGAAAAGTATATTAAAGAGCTTATTGATATACCGAGGATGGGAGAAATTGCTGCCAGAATGGTAAAAGGAGCTATAAATGCATATGTAAATCTGGATACTGAAGAAGCTCGTGAAGTTGCTAAGCTTGATGATGAGGTAGATGGATTGTATAAACAAATTTTCAGAGAGTTGTTGTTTATTATGATGGAGGATCCCAGAACGGTCCACCAAGCTACTTATTTTCTCCTTATTAGCAGGTACCTTGAAAGAATATGCGATCATGTGACAAATATATGTGAGCGTATAATTCATACAGTAACAAGCGAACATGTAAACTTGAACGATTAAAGGATGCTTCGGGGAAGCATCCTTCTTCTATTGCGATACCCCCTATGGTATAATATAAAGTCGATATGGTATAATAATTGCATTGAAATGGAGAATCATGGTTCATATAGCAAGGGAGGAAAATAATTTGGCGAATGCGGGCGTAGAAATTGTAGAAGTACGTCCTTTAAGTATAGCTGATGAGTTAGGCATTAAAAAAGGGGACAGACTCATAAGCATAAACGGTGCAGGAATCAAAGATATACTTGAATATAAATACCTTACAACAGATGAGTTCCTGGAAGTGGAGATAGAGCACGTAAATGGTGAGATATGGATTTATGAAGTGGAAAAAGAGTATGATGAGGATATAGGTATAGTCTTCGAGGGAATTATTGATAAGCCAAAGTCCTGTCATAACAAATGTATTTTCTGCTTTATAG
>JAQVFD010000216.1 GCA_028697435.1 Clostridiaceae bacterium | reverse complement strand
TTTCTTCTCATATATCCCATGGTCTTCGTAAGTTACAATATTGCTGTTCCCTCTCAGCTTGTACATCAGCTCAATTTCGTTCTGTACGTTGACCAACAGGCTTTTAAAGTATTCAGGCATAGCTGCTCTTTCTATGCCTATAGCCTGAGCTTCAGAAATATCATTTTTGCTGATGGAAAAGCTCATGAATTTAACAGTAGAAACATACCTTTTTCCCCATTCCTCTTTGTACACGCTGTATATCTCACAGCCAATCCCCTGTCCTATAAGCTCATCTACCCTCCAAAACCCCCAAAGAGGCTGATATTTCTCAATAGCTCTGTCGGAATCCTTCATTAAACTCACCTCAAATCCGTATGAAGACTCATATGATTACCAGACCCGAAAATTTGAAAATATGACCTGTAATTTAGTAATTTCTATATTTGCCGATGGTATCCTTCATTATTTTATTCGCAAGTTTTGACATCATTTTTTGCATATTCAGGCAAGGTATAAATTAAACAGGAGAATAGTAAGTTAATACTGGAAAATGTTTATTAAATGATATATAATATAAATAAAATAACTTGAGAGGGTGACGATTATGAGTTTATTGAGTCAAACAATACAATCCGGCGACTGGAAAGGCGAAAAACATGTTCCTGTTATTCACTGCCCTGATAAGGTAATTCCGGATACTCCCTTTGAAGTAAAGGTGACAATAGGGGATGCAATACCTCATCCCAATACTTTTGAACACCATATAGTATGGATAAAGGTATTTTTCCAACCGGAAGGTTCAAAATTCCCGGTAGAAATTGCTCACTTCAACTTCTCTGCTCATGGGGAAGGGGAGACATTTACTGACCCGGTAGGGTTGGCACAGGTAAAGGTCAAGAAATCCGGAAACATATATGCAATGTCCTATTGCAATATCCACGGATTATGGGAAAGCAGCAAAGAAATTAGTCTATAAGCTATAAAAAAAGAACAGGTCTTCCCAAATCATATTCTTGGGAAGACCTTTTCTTGTTTTTATTCTTAAATAAATATTAAGTGCCATCGTAGCAGTACGCATAATTAGCCAAAATCATAAATATTATGATATAATCATTGCAATACTAGTACCTTGTAACATCTAATTGTTGCATTATGATACGCAGGATATTTGCTTCCAATACAAGGCGATGGAAAGAGGCGTAGCGGTGGCTACGGCGATTGACAGCAACGCAGTAGTGGAACAAATAGACAAGTATCATGCAGCTTTTAGGTGTTACAAGGTACTAGAGTAAAGTTTCTAAGGCTGGTGTTGCAAATGATTAATTTTATTAATAATTGGCTGGTACATAATAATATGAATGAAGAAATTTCTGTCATTTTGTCAAATATTATTGCAGTTATTGCTGTTATAATGCTTGGAATAGTTATTGACTTGATTGTAAAAAAGCTCTTTCTTAGAATTGTTAAAGCATATGCTGCAAAATCCAATCATAAGTGGGACGATATTCTACTTAAGAACAAAGTATTCGATCAGTTGGTTGATATTATTCCCGGGGTTGTAATCTATGGATTTGCACCTGTTTTTCCTGAATATCAAGAGTGGATTCAGAGGATCGCCTCTGTCTATATAGTAATAATTATTATAATCGCTGTGCATAAGCTTCTTAATTCCGTTGATGAGATTTACAGAAGCAGTCAGGAAGAAAGAACAAGACCCATAAAAGGATTCCTTCAGGTTATTGAAATAATTGCAGTTATTATAGGAATTATATTAATCATCAGTTTTCTCATAAACCGTTCCCCCTGGATTATGCTAAGCGGTATTGGAGCTGCAACAGCAATAGGAACACTGATATTTAAAGATTCTATACTTGGATTCGTAGCCGGTATTCAGCTTACTGCAAATAATATGGTTAAACTCGGTGACTGGATTGAAGTGCCAAAATATGATACAGATGGGGATGTAATTGATATAACACTGCATACGGTCAAGGTCCAGAACTGGAATAAAAGCATTTCAATGATTCCGACTTATGCATTAATATCAGACTCATTTAAAAATTGGACCGGAATGCAGGAGTTCGGAGGCAGGAGAATAAAAAGACATATATACATAGACCTGACCAGCATAAAATTCTGCACCGGAGAAATGCTGGAGAAGTTTAAAAAGCTCTCGTACCTTCAAGAGTTTTTAAACAGTAATAATAATGAGCAAATGACTAATATTGAAGTTTTCAGAGCTTATCTATTGGGATATTTGAAGAATCATCCCAGGCTTAACAAAGAATTGACACAAATGGTGAGACAGCGTCAACCGACTGAATTCGGTCTGCCTATAGAAATATATGTTTTTTTGGACGGAACCAAATGGGCTGATTATGAAGTTGTGCAGTCAGAAATATTCAGCCATGTTATTGCAATAGTTCCGGAATTCGATTTGCGAATATATCAAATCCCTTCAGGATATGATATTGGCAGTACATCACCCAAGATTTAGTGTATCCTGCTTAAAATACTCTTTTACATCCCTAACCAGCGACTGTGTTCCTATTATGCACACCAGTCCGTCACCTTCAACCAGATTATATGCTGTTTCTATTGCATCTTCAATCTCTGCTTTGTATATTAATTTTTCTCCGAGCATAAGCTTTGTTTTATCCATTTGATCTGTTGTGAATTTTAAATTTTTGTTCTTAGATGTGGTTAAAATAATCCTTCTTGATACATCACTCATTTCACATACAACGCCCTCATAATCCTTATCATCGGGGATCCCGACTATTGAGATTACGTCAGTATTACCCATCTCATTTACGACCTCCCTGATATGTTTCGCACACTCTCTGTTGATGCACCCGTCAAGTATGGTTAAGGGGCTTCTGCTTATAGCTTCCAATCTTCCCGGCCACGTTATGCATTCTAATGCCCGTCTTACATTCTCTTCCTTGACTTCCTCCAGCAAATTTTCTGCTGTACAAATTGCAATTGCAGCATTATATGCCTGATGCCGCCCCATTAGGTTCAGCTTGATATTTCTATACTTACTGTTTCGTGTAATGACATCAAAATACGTGCCGTTTCTCTCAATGCTTATATTTTCACACAAAAAATCCTGACCGCAACTATACAATCTGACTCCCTTTTCCCGAGCTTCCCTCTGAATAATATCCCGGGCTTCCCTCTGCTGATTGGCGCTAACTGCAAACCTCTGGGTGCTGTTTATAATTCCTGCCTTATTAAAGGCTATTTCCGGCAGATTACTTCCCAGCTGCGGAATGTGCTCTAAAAAAACAGTATTGATAACGGAAGCTTCACTGTGCAACCTGATTACATCGTCGTATCTTGCGCCTTTACCGCATTCAAATACATTATAATCAGTTTTATGATCCAGATAATACAAAATGGCTAATACTGCAGTGATACCTGCAGGCCCTATATATTCGGCACCTGTCAATTGCCTTTGTACTTCTGCTGCGTAAGGCTCCAATATATTGGCATATTTAACAAAATCATTTTCTGAAATTGAATTGCCATTTATTCGGATTCTCTCCAAAAAGCTTACCAGATGCGGACTTGTACATAATCCGGTCTTAAAATCGTGAGCCTCTATCAGTTTTGATATCATCCTGCTAACGGAGCCTTTCCCTTTACTCCCTGTTACCAGTACATTCCTTTGTTTTTTGTCCGGCTTTCCCGTTTTATCTAAAAGCACTCCGGTCAAATGCGGGCTTCTGGTCATTATATCCGGCATATCCTTTGGTATTTTGTCTATTGCGTTCATGTAGGAACTGTATACAAAGTCTTCCGCTTCTTTAGCATTAGTAAAAATAACAACCACTCCTATTAATAAATTACTATTTTGTTTCCCTCCTGCATATCAATTAATAAAATATGTTTGTCTTTTTCTGCTTCTGGAGGGATGAAATATGTTCAACAAAAGAATTCTACTCCTTTGCATAGGGCTTGCCCTGCTGGCAGCATCGCTTCAAACTGTGCCTATCATTTTCGGCACT
>JAQVFD010000015.1 GCA_028697435.1 Clostridiaceae bacterium | reverse complement strand
TTTATGAGGAGTTCGATAATCTCGAGTTTTCCCGTCTGCCAAGATGCGGAAAGGAAGCAAACCCTGTTGTCAAAGAAGAGGTCAAAGGTGTCAGGGATGATGTCAAGGACAGGCTTAACAGGATACAAAATGGGCGAAGGTGCTGATGAAAAGTATATCAATGGAGCTGACCGGACTTCAAAGTTTACTGGAAGATACTATAAAAAAGGCAGAGGGCGAAGAAGGGCTGTCACCATATATAAATGTTCTTCAAGAGGACAACTTAAGAATAAAAGCTATGCAGTCGGCTTGTGAGGGAAAAGGGGGCTGGGATGCCCTTTATGAGGAGTTCGATAATCTCGAGTTTTCCCGTCTGCCAAGATGCGGAAAGGAAGCAAACCCTGTTGTCAAAGAAGAGGTCAAAGGTGTCAGGGATGATGTCAAGGACAGGCTTAACAGGATAAAAAAGGACCTTATTAGCGGAAGCTCAGGAGAGCTAACCTCTGATTTAAGGCAGCTTTATCCCCTTATGAACAGCCTTGGAAGTCTTGTACTGGAGTTTGCTGACAAGTATCAGGATAAGAAAAAACAAAAGAATGTAATAGATTTCAATGATTTAGAACACTATTGTTTAAAGGTGCTGACAAACCGTGAAGAAGGCGAGATTTTGCCAACCCAGGCGGCCCTTGGGCTCAGGGAACTTTTTGAAGAAATATATATTGACGAATACCAGGACAGCAATCTTACTCAGGAGGTAATCCTGGGCATGGTTTCCAGGAAAGAGCAGGGCGAACCGAATACATTTATGGTAGGCGATGTGAAACAGAGCATCTACCGGTTCAGACAGGCAAAACCTGAGCTTTTTATCAATAAACTCAGAACTTATTCAGGAGATTTGCAGTCTAAGTATAGGAAGATACTGTTGAATAAAAATTTCAGAAGCAGAGATGACATTATTAGGGCGGTAAATTTAATATTCAGCCGGATAATGTCCGAAAGTCTGGGAGATATTGAATATACCGAGGATGAAAAGCTTAATGCGGGAGCGGTGTATGAGGTGCCGGAAGCACCTGGGTGCAGTGTTGGAGGTCCCGTGGAGCTTCATATAATAGACAGCAGTGAAATCGGCATTGAAGAAGCAGATACAGGGGAAGAAGACTTTGAAGACTATGAAGTATCAGCTTTGATGATGAATTCTATGCAGTGTGAAGCAAGAGTAGTGGCTAATAGGATAAAGGAGCTTACGGCGGATGGAGCCGGCTTCATGGTAATCGATAAAAGCACAGGAAAATACAGGCCTGCACAGTTTAAAGACATTGTAATACTGATGCGAACGACAAAGAATTGGGCTGATGCGTTTTCCGAAGAATTAAGTATTCAGGGAATACCCGCATTTACAGATGCCGGCACAGGGTATTTCAGGACTGTAGAAATATCGACGGTACTATCGCTGTTGCAAATTATTGATAACCCTCTTCAGGATATCCCGCTGCTGGCAGTATTAAGGTCACCAATCTGCGGGTTTAATTCGGAGGAGCTTATTGATATTCGGCTCTTTGACCGGGAGACAGACTTCTTTGAGGCTATGGTAAAAGCTGCTGCAATAGAAGGAGAACTTGGAGGCAAAGTGGCGGGCTTTATGGAAAGACTGGAAGGGTGGAGGGAAAAATCTCTTTATCTCTCTACCGATGAGTTAATCTGGTATTTATATAATGATACAGGATATTACAGCTTTGTTGGAGCGATGCCGGGAGGGACTGCCCGACAAGCAAATCTCAGGATGCTTTTTGACAAAGCAAGGCAATATGAGGAGTCAAGCTTTAAAGGACTTTTCAATTTTATTAATTTCATAAACAAGCTGAAGGGAAACCAGGGGGATATGGGAAGTGCAAAGGTTCTTGGAGAAAAGGATGACGTGGTAAGAATCATGAGCATACATAAAAGCAAGGGCTTAGAGTTTCCCGTAGTATTTTTATGCGGCGCAGGGAAAGGTTTTAATCTTACAGATACGACAAAGAGCATACTGCTCCATCATGAATTGGGTATAGGTCCTGATTTTATTGACCACAAAAGGAGGATATGGTATCCGACTATATTTAAGCAGGCTTTGAAATACAAGATAAAGTTAGAGAGCCTCTCTGAGGAAATGAGGATATTGTATGTAGCCTTTACGAGAGCTAAGGAGAAGCTTATAATAACCGGTGCCGTGAAAGACATGGCTAAATGTATTAATCGCTGGAAAAGCAACAGCGGTGTAGGTTCGAAAAAAGTACCTGAGTTTGATGTATTAAAAGGCAGGAGCTTTTTGGACTGGATTTGTACAGCTCTAATGAGAGATTCCGAAGGAAATCCAATGGAAGACCTTGAAAGAGTTGAAGGATGGGAGATTAGGCTTTGGAGCAGGGAAGAGGTCTTAAGCGGAGCAGGTGCTGAAGAGAAAAGTAAGGAAAAGCTTATAGATGAGGTGGCCCTTTCTTCCGCTGAAACCAATATGAAGGATGAGATAATCAGGAGACTGGAGTGGAAATATCCATATTCGGCTTATGAGAAGCTGCCGGTGAAGGTTACTGTTACAGAGCTTAAGAGGTACTTTGACACAGAAGCTGCCGATGAGTTCCGAATTCAGGCGGCTCCGGGTATCAGAAAGAGGCCTCGGTTCTTAGAGGAAACAACGGGAATGACTGCTGCGGAAAGAGGTACTTTGATGCATTTTGTTCTGCAGCATATGGACTTCTGCGGGGAAGCCTCAGAGGCGGACATAAAAAGGCAGCTTGAGGGAATGATTACTGCGGAGCTTCTTACGGAGGCTCAGGCTCAGAATGTGAACATTTATGGAATAATGAAACTCTTAAATTCTGACCTGGGAAGAAGAATGATTGAAGCCCCTCACATTTACAGGGAAGTGCCATTTACCATGGAAGTGGAGTGCAGTGAAGTATTCGGAAGAACGGCAGGCTGTGATCATGAAGGTGAGACTGTCGTACTGCAGGGTATCATTGACTGCTGGTTTGAAGAAGAAGGAAAGATAGTGCTGGTTGATTATAAGACTGATTACGTGCCAGAGGGAGAGCTGAACAAAATAAAAGAGAAATACAGGACACAGATAGAGTATTATGCACGGGCATTGAAACAAATAACCGGCAAGGAAGTATCGGCTAAATACATATACCTTTTTTGGAACGGAGAATTATTGGAATATTAACATGTTTCCAATATATGTTCCGTGAATCGCTTATCCGTATAATGTATAATTAGCAGAGATGCGTCTACTATTGAGGTGCGGAATGTCATATAAATCAATAAATGAAAGAGTAATGGATATAAAACTTAATAGTGATGAAAAGAATGTTTTCATAGAGGAGTACAAGCCCTTTATAGCCGCCGCTGTTGAAAAGGCTACAGGCAGGTATGTTTCTTACGGCTATGATGAAGAACTAAGTATAGGACTCATGGCCTTTGATGAAGCCATAGTTCATTATGACCGGGAAAAAGGGAATTTTCTTAGTTTTGCCCAGAATATAATCCGTAGAAGACTGATTGATTATTACAGGAAAGAAAAAAAGCATCAATCAGTTACATATATAAGCGAATATACCACCGATGAAGCTGATGGAGAAGAAGTTTTTGAAAATGTTGTTGCAGCTTCCGAAGCTCAGGAGAAATATTACCGGGAAGAGATAAATCAGCTTAGAAGACAGGAACTGGTGCAATTGAAGGAAGAGCTTCATAATTGGGGACTTGAGTTTTCCGAAGTGGCAAAAAGCTCTCCAAAGCATACCGGCACAAAGAGTTCGTATCTGGATATAGTTAAGTACATAATAGACAGGCCGGAGCTTGTGGCAAAAATAAAACAAAAAAAATATCTTCCAATAGCAGATATTGAAGAAGGAATAAAATTACCCCGAAAAACTATAGAACGCTCACGAAATTATGTAGTAGCAGCGATGATAATACTAACGGGAGATTATTATTGTATAAGGGAGTTCATAGACTGGGGGTGGAAAAAGTGAAGGCTATAGTAGCGGAAATAGATAAAAAGCATATGATAGTTATAACAGATACGGGAGATTTTATAAAAGTCAAGAGGCAAATGTCTGCAGCAATAGGGGATGAAATAGAGCTTAAGCAGCGCAAGACATATCCCATAAGCAAACGTCTGGCGGGATTAGCAGCCTGCTTCATGGCATGTATATTCCTGTCAACGGGAGTATATGCCTATTACACCCCATACAGTTATGTAAGCGTTGATATCAATCCCAGTTTATCCCTGTCCCTGAACAGGTTTGAAAGGGTAATAGCAGTGAACCCACTGACAGAAGATGCAGTTGACTTTATTAAGGATACAAAAGATTTGAAGAACCGGAATATTGATGCTGCACTGTCAGAAATAATAAAGACTGCTTCTGACAAGGGCTATATAGATGAAGAGGCTGAAGATGAAATTGTAGTTATTGTATCCGCGAAGAATCCAAAGCAGGAGAAGAAGCTGGAAGAAACAGTCGCAAAGACTGCAGAAAAGGAACTGTCCAAGGTTAATAAAGCCGGCGGAGTAACGGTAGAAAAAACTGATGTAGAGAATTATAAGACAGCTGTATCACAAAAAGTTTCTCCGGGGAGAAAAGTGCTTGAAGACAACCTAAAAGAAGTAATGCCTGAGATCAGGGATGAAGAAGTAAAGGACATGTCCGTAAAAGAAGTAGCAAATCTTATAAGGGAAGGCAGAAAAGAAGCGGAGAAAGCCGCAAAGGAAGCAGAAAAAGCTGCAGAGAAAGCTGCAAGAGAAGCTAAGCAGGAAGCAGAAAAAGCAGCGAAGGAAGCAGAAAAGGAAAACAGAAAAAAGAACGAAAGCTCCGATAACCGTGAAGGCAGGGAAGAGGACGGCAAGAAAAATAAAGACAATGATGATAAGAATAACAAGAAAGCAGGGAATCCCAGAGACAGAGACGATGATGACGACATGGAGGAGGACAGAGAGAAGAACAAAGAAGATAAGGACAACAAAAACTACAAGAATGATAAAAATGATAGGGATGATAATAGCAATAGAAGCGATAAGAACGATAGAGAGGAAAAAGATAATAAGAACAAAGAGGACAGGAACAACAAAAATAATAAGAATGATAGAAATGACAATAGTAAAAATAATGACGATCCGGAGTGGAAAGTCAATAATTATAAAAATGACAGCAGAGGCAGAAGCAGATAGAAAAAAGGGCGGAAGCCCTTTTTTCAGTCACGAGACACGAGTCGCGAGTCACGAGAGTTGGGGTAGGGTTTATGGGTTACGAGGGTTCGGGTATATTTTTATGAACATCTTAGAATTGCTATAGAACAGAAATAATAGTATAATAATGTAAAGAAATAGGAAAGACAAGGAGGAGATCAAATGGATAGAACGCTCGGAATGGAAGAAATACGACAGACCGTTGCTGCATTAGGAGAGCAGTATGGTGCTGAGCGTATTTATCTGTTTGGTTCATATGCCCGCGGAGAAGCTGAGCCAAATAGTGACATAGATCTCCGTATAGACAAGGGCAATATTTACGGTCTGCTTGCGCTTGCCGGACTCAAGATAGCTATCGAGGAGCAGTTGAAGGCAAAGGTTGATCTTCTGACTACTGACAGTCTTGATAAACAGTTCCTGGATAGTATCCGGTCGGAGGAGGTGCTGCTATATGAGAATTAGTAAACGGGATTTTTCTATTTTGCAGCATATCGTCAATTACTGTAACGACATAGTAGAGATAGTTGAGCGGTTTGGCAGAGATATAAGAATTTTTGAATCTGATAAAGCTTATCGAAATTCCTGCGCTATGTGCATTCTTCAAATAGGTGAATTGAGCGGGCAATTGAGTCAGGAATTCCGGAATGAATACAGTCATATGCCTTGGCACGAAATTAAGTCGATGAGGAACGTAATGGCCCATGCCTATGGCAGTATCAGTATACAAGCAACTTGGGAAACAATATGTCGGGACATTCCATATTTAAAGAAATTTTGTCAGGGGGCACTAGAGGAAGCATTGTAAAGAACATTAGAAGGGGTGCGTTAATTTGAAGTTTAGCGAAGAGACGAAAAAGGAGATATACTCGTGGATAAAAACGATTGTTTTAGCAATAGTACTTGCAGCGATTTTCAGAACATACATATTCAGAACAGCTTATGCAATGAGCGTATCAATGGAGCCAACGCTGCATGAAGGGCAGATACTTATTGTATCAAGGCTAAATTATTTGGTGGGCGATCCTGAAAGAGGAGATATTGTAGTAATAGACAGCGAACAGGATAAGCTGGAACATCTGAATCTCATAAAGAGAGTTGTGGGTTTGCCTGGTGAAACTGTTGAGATAAAGGAAAACAGAGTATATATAGATGGAAAGACGTTGGAGCCTGATTTTACACAATCCCCCACACCTGACTTTGGATTTAAAAAGACAACCATTCCTGAAGGCATGTATATGGTAATGGGTGATAACAGGGAGAACAGCAGAGACAGCAGATTTGAATCAGTTGGGTTCATTGAGGAAGAATACCTTATGGGTAAGGCTGTATTCAGATTATGGCCGCTGAATGAAATAGGAAAATTGAAATAGACTGTACTGCCCGGCAATTATGATAAGCCGGGTTTTTTGTTGCGCATATTTACGTTATGTTAACCATATATTAAATTGTCTTTTGGAAAAAAATCCGATAGAATAGAGATAATGGAATTAATTAGATTCGAGGTGGAACACCATGCGCATACTCCACACTTCAGACTGGCATTTGGGCAAGACTCTCGATAATATAAACAGGATAGAGGAGCAAAGGCAGTTCATAGATGAACTTTGCGGAATCGCAGAAAATGAATCGGTAGATTTGGTGCTTGTAGCGGGGGATATTTTTGATACATATAATCCGTCTTCCGCCGCTGAGGAACTGTTTTATGATGCGGTTGACAGACTGAACGATAAGGGCAGACGGGCAGTTGTCGTAATAGCAGGCAACCATGACAACCCTGACAGGCTGTGTGCAGCCAGCCCATTGGCATATAAGAACGGCATTGTACTCCTTGGTTATCCGGGAAGTGATGCAGGGGTATTTGGAAGCAGTCCTATAATAAAGGCAGGTCCCGGATGGCTTGAGATAAAACCAGGTACTTCCGAGCACAGTGCTGTAATAATCACATTGCCCTATCCTTCGGAATCAAGGCTTGAGCAGCTTATATCGGCAGATTCCCGTGAAGAAAAGCTTCAGGAGGCTTATTCCGATAAAATATCGGAGCTGCTGCATAATTTGAGCGACAACTTCAGAGAAGACACCGTGAACCTCATAGTAAGCCACTTGTATCTCAGGGACGGAAGGACTTCAGACTCCGAAAGACAACTTGGGGGAGCTTTGGTTGTAGATCCTTCCCGGCTTCCCGATAATGCACATTTTATTGCCTTGGGACACCTTCACAGACCCCAAAGAATAAAAAGCGCTCCCTCGCCAACGTATTATTCCGGTTCCCCATTGGCATACAGCTTTTCGGAGACAGATTACAGCAAAGTCGTATACATAGTGGATGCAGTACCCGGAAGAGAGGCTGAGATAAAGGAAGTTTATCTGAATTCCGGGAAACCGCTGAAGCAGTGGAAGGCTAAGAACGGTATAATGGAGGCATTGCGCTGGTGTGAGGAAGGAAGGGACATGAATGCGTGGATAGACCTGGAGGTATATACCGATAGGGCTCTGACAATGGAAGAACAAAAACTTCTCAGGGAGCTTAACCCCGGTATTATAAACATAAGGCCGGTGGTAACTGATGAGAAGGAAAGTATAATAGGTTTTGAAAGCAGGGAAGGAAAAAAGATAGAAGAGCTTTTTAAAGATTATTACAGGTACAAGACAGGGATGGAAGCAGCCGAAGATATGCTGGAATCCTTCCTTGAAATAATAAATGGTGATCAGGAAAATGACTTGGATGAAATACAGCCCGGAGGTGAGGCCGATGAGAGCCAGGTATCTTGAAGTAGAGGGGCTGCAGAGTTTTAAGGAACTGCAGTCTGTGGATTTTGACCGGCTTGGGGAGACAGGTCTTTTTGGAATATTCGGGCCTACGGGCAGTGGAAAATCAACCATACTGGATGCTTTGACCTTAGCTTTGTATGGAAATGTTCAAAGGGCTAACAGAGGCACCCAGGGCATAATAAACATGTCTTCAGATAATGTAAGAGTTTCATTTACCTTTGACCTGGTGAAAGCTAAGGTGAGAAAGACATACAAGGTAGAAAGGGTGTACAGGCGTAAGAAGGACTCGGAAAATTCCATAGAATCAAGAGTCGCCAGACTGATGGAGTTGAATCCTGCAGGAGAGAGAATCATTGCAGACAAGCTGATCGAAGTCAATGATGCCGTTACAGAGCTTATCGGATTGAAGTTTGAAGATTTTACCCGTTCCGTGGTGCTTCCTCAAAATAAATTTCAGGAATTTCTTTTGTCTCCCAAGGGGGATAAGACAAAAATGCTGGAGCGTATATTCTACCTTGAAGAGTACGGACGTGAGCTTACAGAAAAGGTCAACAGGGGACTGGGAAGAATTCGCAACAGGCTTTCGGGAGTTGAAAGGGCACTATCCGTATTGGGAGATATTTCAGATGCTTCATTAATGGATTCGGAAGCCGGTTTAATTGCGGCGGAAAAGCATAAGAAAAACGTGGCTGAAGCCTTGAAGGTAACGGAAGAAGAATATTTCAATGCAAAAGAGGTTTGGGAGCTTTCTGCAGATTATAGGGAAGCAGCGGAAAAATATGAAGAACTGCTTGCAGGGAGAGCGGAAATAGATTTAATGAGGATTAGCTGCAAGGGAGCAGAAGCTGCACGAAGTCTTATAGATAGAATTAACGATATAAAGAAAACTGAAGGGGAATTGGAAAAGACGCAAGAAGAATTGTCAGCCTTATATGCAAGCCTTTGCGAATTGGAAGGACAGCATAAGCAAGGACAGTCAGAACTGGAAGCCGCAATTTCGGCAAGACAGGACAAGATACCTGTTCTCATAGAGCATAGGACTAAGCTGGATAAGGTTCTTAAGACAAAAAACGAACTGGAAAAAATGGAGGAAGTGCTTAGGAAACTCAGAGATGAATATGTTATTTTGAAGAAAAAGGTTGATAACCGGAATGATACCATAGCAAAACAAAAGTCCGGGCTTGAAGAGCTTCTAAAAGAAGCAGCCGGAAAGAAAGCACGTACTGAAGCTCTTAAAGTTGAAGCGGGTGTTAGAGATAAGATTCGGAAGGGTGCGAATCTTGAAGAAGATATGGAGCGATCTCAAAAAGAAAAGGAGAAGCTGAAAGCCAAATTTGAAGAGATGTCGGATATTATAAACCGACAGGGACTGGAGCTTGAATCCTTTGAAAAAACAGGCTTGAAACTTCTCAATGATAAAGAAGCGATTCAAAGTTTCTATGAAGAGCACAAGAAAAGCAAAAAGTGGGACAGGAATGACTTACATGAAGGAGAGACAAAATACTATAGTATCAGGTCGATTATTGATGCACTTAAGCTTAAAAATAAGGATATGGAACAATTGAAGCAGAAAGAGCTTGAGAACAGCAAGCAATTTATAGCCTTGGATGCTCAGTTCGAGGCACTTTCGGAGATTGATAATAAAAGGATGCTTCTTGAGGAAAAGAAAAAGGAACAAGAAGGTCATGCCGCCTTCTTTCTGGCTCAGAATCTAAAGGAAAATGAACCCTGCCCGGTATGCGGGGCTGTAACCCACCCCAATCCTGCCTCCCATCCGAAAAAGGACCATGGTGCAGAAGCTGAGGCAGTTAAGGAGCTGCAAGAATACGTTAACAAGCTTGAGACGGAATTAAGAGCTCTGGAAAATAAGGGGATAAAGCTTGAGGAACAGCGTAGTAATCTGAATAGACAGAAGGAAGAATTGGCGTCGGAAATCAGGAACAAGCAAGAGGAGCAGGCTGATCTTATTGATAGGCTGCCTGAGGATTACAAGGGATTGTCCATCTCTGAAATAGAAGTGACCTTAGGTAAAATAGAGGAAGAAAAACAGGAAAAGTTGAAAGACATTGAGACTTGGGAGAAAAAGCTGACAGAACTGGAAGAAAGTCAAAAGAAGATAGGGGAAGATTATAACCGGTATCAGGTAGAAATAAGCAGTATGGGATCCCGTCTTGAAACAAACAGGAAGCATCTTAAGGATCTGGAGAAGGCTTATACTGAGGCAAAAGAGACATGGGAAGAAAAAGGAAATGCTTATGCTGCCGCTGCGATAGACATGGGGGGCGGTAGTATGAGAGATGAGCTTCGGAGGTTACAGGAGAAAGACAAAGAAGCGGAAATTGTATATAAGGAGTTGCAAATAATTGAACATAGGATTTCAGAGCTGAGAAAGGAAATCGATAAGGAGGAAGAGGAAAAGAAGCTTGATATGGAGAAGCTTTCCGAAAATACTGCTGAGGGAAGAGGCTTCAAATATCAGAAAGAAGAGAAGGAAAAGGAGATTCATGACTTTATAGGAGATAAGGATATTAAGGACGAAATATTAAAGACGGAAGAAGAGATTTCTTTATTAACAAAAGGGGAACAAAAAGCACAGCAAAACGTCAATATATTAAGAGAACGGTATGAAAAGGAAATCAAGGATAAGAAGGTTCTTGAGAAACAAAGTGAGATATACCGAAATAAGCTGGCGGATGATAGCAAGAAATTGGATAAGGAACTTACCGATAAAGGATTTTCTGATATAGAAGAAGTAGAAAAGGCCTTTATGACAAAGGATGAACTTGAAAAGAAAGGGAAAATTATTAAAGAGTATGAAAAGGCCGAAAGCAGCATAATAGCGCATAAGGCACTGATAGAAAAGAAGCTGTCGGGGCGTAGCATAACAGAAGAACTGTGGCAGGATGTCAACCGCAGATATGAAGAGCTTAAGCTTGAAAAAGAGAATAGTATTGCAAGATACGAGAGCGCAAAAAACAGGCTTGAAACTATCAAATCCAACTATGAGAATTGGCTTTTACTGAAAAAGGAGCTGAAGGAATACTCAAGAAAAAAGGAGCATCTTGAACTGATTAAGAATCTGCTTAAAGGAAATAGCTTCATAGAATACATATCGGAAGAACGGCTTAGATATATTGCAAAGGAAGCCTCTGAAACCCTGGGCATTTTGACCAGGCACAAATATGGACTGGAGCTGGATACCGAAAACGGTTTTGTCATCCGTGATGATGCCAATGGAGGTATGCGCAGGCTGGTTACTACTCTGTCGGGAGGAGAGACATTCCTGACCTCTCTGGCCCTTGCTCTGGCATTATCCTCACAGATACAGCTTAAAGGGCAAAGCCCACTGGAATTCTTTTTCCTTGATGAAGGCTTCGGTACCTTGGACAGCAGCCTTCTGGATACAGTCATCGATGCGTTGGAAAGGTTGAGTACAAAAGAAAGGGTCATAGGGCTGATAAGCCATGTACCCGAATTGAAAAGCAGGATTACAAGGCGCCTTGTGGTGGAGGCCCCGGTGGTCAATGGATCCGGCAGCAGGATTTACATAGAAAAGGCATAAAATATATTTAAGGGGGTTAATAAATGAATCAGGAAAACAAAAAAAGTATTGCTTTTATTTTGGTGGCACTTATCTTATCTGCGGGCTTGATAATTTCAACTTTTATCGTTACTGATGGCATTGTGGAGATAAAAGGCAACAGATCCATAACAGTTACCGGCTCGGCAAAGCAGCAGATAAAATCAGACCTTATTGAGTGGACAGGGAGCTTTTCCTGTCAGTCGCAGCTTATGCCCGAGGCATATACCAAGCTAAAGGCAGATTCAGAGAAGGTAAAGAAATATCTGAAGGAAAAAGGTATTAGTGAAGAGGATATGGTGTTTTCGTCCATAGACACAAATCCTATACACGAAGTAAATTACAATGGACAGTATACCAATAACATTATAGCTTACCGGTTATACCAGAGGGTGCAAATAAGCTCCACTGATGTTGACACGTTGAGCAGGATAGCAAGAGAAGCAACAGAGCTCATTAACGAAGGCATAGAGTTTCAATCCTATTCTCCTCAGTACTATTATACTAAGATTGCAGACTTAAAGGTCAGCATGCTTGCAGAAGCAACAAAGGATGCAAAAAACAGGGCTGAGCAGATATCCCAGAACACAGGCAGCAATATTGGCGCATTAAAATCGGCAAAGATGGGTGTGTTCCAGATTACACCACTATACTCTACTGAAGTTTCGGATTATGGAATAAATGATACATCTTCACTGGATAAAGAGATTACAGCGGTAGTAACCTGTACTTTTGAAATGAAATAGGGGGACGGGTTAATGATCGGGGAGTTAAATGATATGAAAAACGGATTTTTTGAGCTGATCAAAAGGATCAGATATTATAATGACGCAATAGCGGTGCTTAATTGGGATCTCAATACAGGAGCCCCAAGGAAAGGTGTATTCCAGAGGGCGGAAGTAATTGGCATGCTTTCTGCGGAAGCCTTTAAGCTCTCAACCTCCGATGAGATGGGAGATTATCTAACTTACTTTGATGAGACGGATGTAAGCAGCAAACTGGATGCTATTACAAAAGCAACGGTTAGGGAGTGCAGGAAGGAATATGACAAGTATAAGAAAATACCGGAGAAAATGTATAAGGAATATGTGATATTGACCTCTGAAGCGGAATCCCTATGGAAGGATGCAAAAAAGGATAATGATTTTGAGCTGTTCAAGCCATATCTGGAAAGCATAGTAGATTATAATCTTCAGTTCATTGAGTTGTGGGGCTATAAGGGGAATAAATACAATACGCTGTTGGATTTGTACGAACCGGGAATGACGGTTGAAAAGCTTGATGCAATATTCAGCGAATTGAGAAGCAGAATAGTTCCCCTGGTTGCAAAGATAAAAGAATCTGTCTATCAACCGGAAGATCAGTTTTTGAATCAGTATTTCGATATAAAAAAGCAAGAAGAATTCGGTTTGTATATACTGGATAGAATGGGCTATGACTTTGATGCAGGCAGGCTTGATGAAACCGAGCACCCCTTTACTACAGGCATAAATCCGGGAGACGTTAGAGTAACCACCCATTATTATCCCAATGATTTAATGAGTTCTGTCATGAGTTCGATGCATGAAGGAGGGCACGCATTATACGAACAGAATATTTCTCCGGACTTGTACGGTACTCCTTTGTGTGATGGGACATCCATGGGATTGCATGAGTCCCAGTCAAGATTTTGGGAAAATATCATAGGCAGGAGCCGCAGTTTTTGGCAGAAATACTACGGCAATTTGCAGACTTTATTTCCGGAACAGTTAAAGGACATATCATCGGAGGATTTTTACAAGGCCATAAACAAGGTAGAGCCCTCGCTTATCAGAATTGAAGCGGATGAAGTCACATATAACCTTCATATAATGATAAGGTATGAAATAGAGAAGGCTCTGATAAATGGGGAGATTAGGGTAGCAGACCTTCCGAAAGTATGGAATGAAAAAATGAAGGAATACCTCGGGGCAGTACCACCGAATAATACAAAGGGAGTGTTGCAGGATGTTCACTGGTCCGGCGGCAGCTTTGGTTATTTTCCATCCTATACCCTGGGGAATATATACTCAGCACAGATTTACAACACAGTTAGAAAAGAAATCAATGATTTTGATGAAATAATCAAAAGAGGTGAACTGACTAAGATAAAGGACTGGCTGACAGAAAAGATATATAAGCACGGCAAGCTTCTGGAACCGGCAGAAATCATTATGCAAGTAACAGGGGAGGAAATAAATCCCGGGTACCTGGTTGATTATCTTGAGAATAAATATAAGGATATATATAAATTATGATTTTGTCATTGACAAAAAGGCTAACCTTGTATTATAGTATATTAAAACCAATTTATATGAAAGTGCGGAGCTGATTTTATGAATACCGATAATTATATGATTTGCAGACTTCATCATCATAGGCAGAGCGCTTAAGCCTTTTTGGAAAACTTCCGTAGGCATAAGTGCTATTTGCGCTTGTGCCTATGGGATGCAATATTAAAAACCCCGTAGGTAAAATTAATACCTACGGGGTTTTCTATTTTAACTATATTATATGAGGCAAGGAGAGAAATAACACTATGCAAAGCTTTGGAATTCCTCATGGGATGAGAGACATACTTCCCGTTGAAAGCAGCAGAAGAACCATACTTCAGGAAAAGCTGAGACAATATATGCATTCCTGCGGCTTCGACCGGATAGAAACACCTCTTTTTGAATATTATGAACTGTTTTCCGGAGGCATATCTCCGGTGGAGGATGAAAGCATCGTAAAAACAATAGACAGGGATGGAAGGGTTGTGGTTTTGAGACCTGATATGACAATCCCGACAGTAAGAGTCGCTTCCACAAAACTGAAGGGACAGAAGAAACCCTTGAAGCTGTTTTATATGGGGAATATATACAGGTCGGATAAAAAGAACCGGGGAGCAGGAAGGGAATTCACCCAAGTAGGGGCGGAGATATACGGATGCTCAAGTAAGTGGTTGGATTTAGAGACAATAATCATGGCAAAGGAAGGCTTCAGAGTTGCAGGAATTGCGGATTACAAGATAGACATCGGACATGTAGGCATAATCAAGGGCATTTTCGAAGAGATGAGATTGCCGGAAGAAAAGAAAGCACATATCATCTCGCTGATAAGCGAAAAGAATCTGGTAGAGCTTGAAAACGTGGTACTGACCCTTCCGCTGAGCAGCAAGAACAAGGAAATAATCTACAAGCTGCCGAGCCTTTTTGGAAAACCTGAAGATGTTTTCAGGAGTATTGATGGAATTGCTGTCAATGAGACAATAAGAGGATCCGTTGACTATCTTTTGCAGATATACAGGAAGTGCAAGGATATGGGGCTGGGTACCAATATAATAATAGATGCGGGTATGACGGGCAATATGAAATACTATACGGGTCTTATATTCAAGGCATATGCCCATGGTGCAGGAGATGTAGTGATTTCGGGAGGCAGGTATGACGGTATGATGAAGGAAATGGGTTCAGATACGGCTGCAGCAGGATTTGCAATATATGTTGACAACATGCTTGAAGCAGTTGTGAATAAAAACCCGGAGCAGTATGAACAAAAAATCCTGGTTATATACGAAGAAGGCAAATTTATTGAAGCTTTGAGGTACTCAGAAGACTGCAGAAAAGCCGGAGTGAGAGTAAATATGGTAAATAGCGGCGATGTATCGGACCCGGAGCTATACAGTAAAGAATATGGTTATGATGAAATAGTGAATTTTAAGGAGTGACGAAATGTTAAAGATAGCTGTTGCAAAAGGAAGGGTTGCTGAAAAATTAAATGCACTTCTGATGGATACGAGGGATTACAAAGATATAATGGATCTCAACTCCAGAAAGCTTGTTTTTGTTAGTGAAGAAAAGGAAATAGTGTTTTTCCTGGTAAAGCCCTCCGATGTTCCCGTTTATGTGGGATGCGGAGCTGCAGATGTCGGAATAGTAGGCAAGGACGTGCTTATGGAATCTAAAAGTTCTGCCTATGAAATAATGGACTTGAAAACCTGCAAATGCAGGATAGTATTAGCCGGACCTTCTGAGAAAAGCGGTGTGAGACCTATAGTCAGAAAGATTGCCACGAAATATCCGAGAATAGCATCAGAGTATTTTAACAAAAAATCAGAGCCTGTAGAAATAATAAAGCTGGATGGCTCAATAGAGCTTGCACCTATTGTGGGACTGTCCGATGCAATAGTTGATATAGTCGAAAGCGGAAATACTTTGAGAGAAAACGGACTAATAGTATATGAAAATATTTGTGATATAACAGCGAGAATGATAGCTAATAAGGTAAGCTACAAAATGAAAAATAAGAGTATCAGCATCTTTGCATCAGCTGTAAGCGATGTTGTTGAAGGGGGTGGTACCTGTGCTCAGAATGTTGTCATGGGAGGATAGAAAAAAAAGCAGCTTCATTCCGGAGGAAGTAACTGAGACAGTAAAAAATATAGTCCGGGATGTTAGGGACAGGGGAGATAAGGCAGTACTTGAATACAGCAGAAAATTCGATAACCTGCAGGATATTGCGGACTTTCAGGTAAGTGCCGATGCTTTGGAGAAAGCAGCCGGGGAAGCGGGGGTTAGCTTCCGGGAGGCTATAAGTAAAAGCATTGACAATGTAAGAAAGTATCACATGAATATGGCAGACAGGGATTTCAATATATTCACCGATAACGGCAGTGTATTGGGCAGCAGAGTTACCCCCATAGATAAGACTGCAATATATGTACCCGGAGGCAAAGCCTCCTACCCGTCCACTTTGGTGATGTGCGCAGTACCCGCAAAAATTGCGGGAGTGAGAGAAATAATCCTATTGACACCGACACCTTACGGGTCAGGTATCAACCCCTATGTAGCTGTAACGGCAAAAATTCTGGGAATTGATAAGGTTTTCCGTGTAGGCGGAGCTCAAGGGATCGCTGCAGCTGCATTTGGAACCGAAACAATACCAAAGGTGGATAAAATAGTAGGACCGGGAAATATATATGTGGCAGCTGCAAAAAGAGAAGTCTATGGATTTGTGGATATTGATATGATAGCGGGACCCAGTGAAATTGCGGTAGTAGCAGACAGTAGAGCAAATCCATCCTGGGTTGCGGCGGACATACTGTCTCAGGCAGAGCATGATGAAATGGCAAGGTGTTTTCTGATTACAGACTCAAAAGACTTTGCAGACAGGGTAAATGCCGAAATAGAAAGACAGCTTGGACAAATGAAAAGAAAAGAAATAATCAGCAAGGCTTTGGAAAGCAATTCATCTGTCATTATAGTCGAGGCTATAGAGCAGGCAGGGGATATAGTAAACAGAATTGCTCCTGAGCATCTGGAAATCGTAACGGAAGACCCCTTTGAGGTGCTTAAGGGAATAAAAAATGCAGGGGCAATCTTCCTGGGAGGTTATTCTACAGAACCAATCGGAGATTATATAGCAGGTCCGAACCATGTGTTGCCTACTTATGGCACAGCGGCTTTCTTTTCCCCTCTTTCAACAAGGGATTTTCAGAAAAGGTCAAGCCTGATATATTACAATAAAAAAGATTTGGCGGAATATGGTCCCGCTGCGATAAAAATAGCTGAAGCGGAAGGGCTGGAGGCCCATGCTAACGCATTGAAAGTGAGGTTGCAATATGATAGATGATTTGGTTTCAAAAAGAGTACAGGAACTTAAGAGCTATGCGGCAGAACCCAAGATACAGGGTATAGCTCTGGATAAGAACGAATTGCCATGGGGTTTGAATGATGAACTAAAGGAGGCTTTGATAAAGGGCATAAAAGAAATGGATTTCAACCGCTATCCCGACAGCAGCGGTATAGACCTTAGAAAAGCGATTTCTAGGTACACAGGTATTGATACAGAGTCAATATGTATAGGCAACGGCTCCGATGAGCTTATAAGCCTGCTGCTCCAGACTTTCATAGAACCCGGTGATACCATAGCAATATACGATCCGACC
>JAQVFD010000215.1 GCA_028697435.1 Clostridiaceae bacterium | reverse complement strand
AAGGAATTCAACGGCAACTTCAGGGAGATTATACATATTACATTACTCCTTTTATCAAATTGAGTGGCTGATTGCGCGAAATATGTATTTAGCGCAATATATATATTCTACAAAGAAGAGGTAAATCCCTCTTTTTTTGATAAATTTTTTATTATTTTAATAATTTAACTAATTTTCTTTTGCATAACATTTTTGTACATCTATTCGATTAATCGTCAGCAAATTTTTAACTATCTTATTGCTATTTTTTATGGTCTCTTTATAACAGCCTCTCTTCATAAAATTTCTTATATTATTCATATTATAAATATCGGAAAAAGTTTATCATTAGTAAATCATCTGATAATTCTGTACAGATTGCAAAACACTCTGTATATTACCTTCTGTATGTTTTCTGAAAAAATCTCAAGGACAAATACTATTACCCCAACAAAAAAAATCGCTTAAAAGCGATTTAAACGCGCCGTTTTTTTGAGGTTTTTTTGTAAATGTTGAGATATCAATACTTTTAATGATTTTGAATAAAATTATAGTATGTTTTATTTGAGAATCATAAATTTGCTCTATTAAGTTAAAATCCTAAAGAATTTATAATATACGGATTAGTTTTGATTTAAAATGCTCCGACGCTTCCTTGAATAGATACAGGAAAAGGCTAAAACATTTTGAAATCATTTATAATTACAATTTTTGTAGTGATAATGGTTATCAATTACGATGTATTATTATTTTTCTGTTTCTACAGTTCTTTGCGGTATGTTATTGTTATGCTTCTTTTGTTATAATATTTGAAAAAGGTTCTACATGTATAATGATATACATATTCTTGTTGAATTCTTTACATAATCTATCTTCAATTTGATGAGCTAATGTGTGTGAATCTTGCACTCTAATGTCCGGTTCCACCATAATATGAAGATCCAGATATATATCATTCTCTCTCCCTCTGCTTCTAATTTTGTGAACATCCTTCACCTCATTAAAATTCATTACAATTTCTTTTACTTTACTAGAGTCTATCACGGCTTTATCCATTAGCACTCCGCAATTATCACGGAAAATCTCAAAAGATGCATGCAAAATGAATACAGATACAATTAGTGATGAGATTGAGTCAAAAACCGGAGACAATCCAAGTTTAATTGCTATAAGTGTAGAAAGTATACCTATTGATACTATAACATCACTTTTGGTATGCAATGAATCTGCTATAAGTATACTGCTGTTCAGTTTTTTCCCTTGAGCAAATTCATATTTTGTGATAAATACATTAATGCATAGAGTAAAAATGAGTATAATCAAACTTTCCAGTGTAATCTGCGGCATTTGAGGATGTATTATATTGAAAACTGCTTCAATTATTATTTTCACTCCAAGGATAAAAAGCATTATCGCAATAAACAGGCTTGCCAACGTCTCAAACTTTTGGTGCCCATATGGGTGATCATCGTCCACGGGCTTTGAAGCAAACTTGATCCCTATTAGCCCAATAATGTTTGACGAACCGTCTGTCAAAGAATGAAAGCCATCAGCTGTAAGACCGGTGCTTTTAATCCGATATCCTATGATGATTTTTAAAATAGCCACACTAAAATTCGCAAATAAGATTATCCATAGTATGGCAGCAACCTTTTTATAGTTAACATTCTTCATTATTAATCCATGCCCTTCAATAATATATTAATCACCTTTGAAGTATCCGGTAAAATAAGCTTCATTCCGAAAAAAATGCTTGTGCGACATTTATCACAGTCCCACAAGCATTTATACTCGTTGCTAATATTAGCCCGGCAAGTTGAAATCAATCCGCCTGATCAAAATATTATTTATTTCTCTATATATAATATGATTCTTTTTTACTTTTGTCAATTGCAAATGAAAATATTTTATTTCGCAATAACAATGGTTGGCTAATGTTAACGTGTCTCAATTGAGAATGATTTTATATATTAATCAGATATTTTAGCAAATCCTTGGAAGCATTTGGGTTTCAAGGGTATTCAGTATACGCTTACCTCCTATTTCAGTTTCGAGATATACTATTGGTCCATTATTATTAATAAAATTACCAATTATTTTAGAATCCTTTCCGTTTTCTAAGCTTCGGATACATTCCAAAATATCCTGTGACATGCATGGGTCTACTACTAATATTACTCTTCCCTCACTGGCAAGGTATAATGGATCAATACCCAGGATATTGCATAGGGCTATGACCTCTTTTCTTATAGGTAATGAATCCTCATATATTTTGATTCCTTTGCCGGCTAAAGCAGAAATCTCATTTAGTGCCGTGGCCACCCCTCCTCTTGTAGGGTCTTTCATCAGCTTTATTCCATTATAATAACGCGAAAGACTTCTGATTATGTTGGAGACAGGGCTGCAGTCACTCTGGAAATCACCTTTTACCTTTATTTTATATCTTTCCAGCATAATAGCAGTTCCATGTTCAGCTATACTTCCGGTAATAATGATATGATCTCCCTGCTTTATTTCTTTTTCTGCATAATTATTTTCAATAACTCCAATTCCTGCTGTATTAATAAAAAGCCCGTCCGCACTTCCTTTTTCAACTACCTTAGTATCACCTGTGATTATCATGGCTCCTGTTTCCTTACATGTTTCCCCCATGGATCGGACAATTTTCTCGAGGTCGATATAGCTGAAGCCTTCTTCAATAATGAATCCTGCACTTAGGTATAAAGGTCTGGCCCCCGAAACAGCAAGATCGTTTATTGTACCGCATACCGATAACTTCCCTATATCTCCTCCTGAAAAGAAAAGCGGCTTTACAACAAAAGAATCTGTTGTAAAAGCCAGTTTTTCTTTATTTACATGAAAAACCGAAGAATCAAAGCCCCTTAACAGAATTTCATTATTAAAATATTTATAGAATAATTCATTTATCAACATACTGGTATATTTTCCGCCATCTCCATGGAAAAGTTTAATATTATCCTCCATAAAAGCCCGCCTCCCAATATTTATAGTATGCAGAGCATGAGCCCTCTGCAGATATCATACAAGGACCGGAAGGTTTTTGCGGGGTGCAGGCTTTTCCGAATAACCTACACTCATCAGGTCTTATATTGCCAAGAAGAACATCCCTGCAATTACAATTTTCCTTGGATGCAAAAATTTTCGGTCTTGTACTAAATCTCTTAAGCGCATCAAAGGATGAATATCGTTCATTTATTATTAATGATGATTTTTTAATCTCACCGATCCCTCTCCATTTTCCATCTTCAATGTCAAAAACTTCTCCCATGATTTTTATAGCAGCTCTATTGCCTTCTTCCTTTACACAGTTTCTGTATAAATTTAAAAAAGCACCTCCGGAATCAGCAGTGGATTGCTTTGACAAAAAATATAATCCTGCTGCAATATTCGATGTATCAAATCCGCATACTGCAGCGCTTAAATCATATTCTTCGGTTATAAACCTGAAATAGCCTGCACCCATAACGGCGGCTACATGTCCGGGGCATATAATCCCGTGGATTTTCCTCTGCTTATCTTTTAAAATACTGTGCAGCACAGGAGGCATCATTTTTAACGAGGTAAGAATGGAAAGGTTATTATATTTGTTCTCATAAGCTAATTTGGTTACTAAGGCTATTCCCGGAGCTGTAGTTTCAAAGCCCACCGCAAAAAAAACCACTTGTTTTTCCGGATTATTTTTTGCAATCTCAAGACAATCCAAAGGTGAATATACTATAACAATACTTTTTCGTTTATCCAGCTGATCCCAAATGCTTTCGTGAGACCCTCTGACCCGTACCATATCACCAAAAGTTGCTAAAACCACATCATTATCACTTAGAATTTCAATCGCAGTATCTATAATGCCTTCATCGGTTACGCATACAGGGCATCCGGGTCCTGAAAGAAGTGTAAGGTTTTGCGGCAGCATGCTTCTGATTCCTGACCGCGAGATCTCGTGGGTGTGGGTCCCGCACACCTCCATAAAGCTTAGTTCTTCTTCACAGTATATACTTATTTTATTAATCAGCTTTCTTGCTATACTAACTGTATCCATTA
>JAQVFD010000214.1 GCA_028697435.1 Clostridiaceae bacterium | reverse complement strand
CAATAGCTCGTCTAGGCTGTAGATGGTAAAGGAGAGCTCCTCCCCCCAGAAATGGCTCATAGTAAGTTGAAATTCTTTGAGGAATATATTCATTAATTTCTTGTAGTAGCTGACGTTTTCCTCCAGCCCATTTTACAACAGGTTGCACTAACTTATTCTTTTTTGGTGTTTTCACAATGTCAGGCCTCCCATATTTAATATCTATAGCACATAAATACAATTATTTATTATGGCTTAGATAAATTCAACTATTATTTCTAACATGATTATACCAAAAAATGAACTAGAATAGACTATCAAATCATTAAGCAAGAGTAATTTTGTTAATCTGAGCCCATTATTCCATTAAGCGTATGAATCCATACGTCAGTATGATTCCTTACACACTACCTTATAGGTGAAAAACTCTCCATTCTCAAGATAAATTTTCCGTTCTTCTTCCGTCGAAGATGGAGTATATGTACCATTTCAATAACCTTCAAATTCATAAAAAGTAT
Organism: Clostridiaceae bacterium; assembly: GCA_028697435.1. Lineage (GTDB taxonomy): Bacteria > Bacillota > Clostridia > Lutisporales > Lutisporaceae > BRH-c25. The sequence continues at coordinate 3,572 of JAQVFD010000214.1, read as the reverse complement.
TATCAAGAAATATTTTAACAGTTTCACAAATTTCGCCAATTGCTAAAATATATCTCCTTTATTTTGGGTTGACTGGAACTCCCAAAGCTAGAAGCTTAGGATATTACTAAAATCAAAAATCCCTGTTGCATATTTCTTCATAAATCTCCAATCACCTTTAATTATTTATCGCAAATTTCGACCTTATTCGCCTTGTGGGATAATATAGATTCAATTTCTAAACATAACTCAAGTATTCCAATGTGTTCCATAGACTGAATCCCAGCAGCTTAATAATACTCCAGCAGCTTATCCAATACAAGATTCATTGCTAATGTAATAAATCTGAGTCCCGCATGACTCCTAATTTTTTTGTCAATACTAAATGTAAAGAGGTGATTTAGTGTCAGTTAAAGTGGGCATTCCCCGGGGAATGTATTTTTATAAATATTATCCCTTTATACAATCCTTCCTTACCGAGCTGGGGGCTGAAATTGTCCCATCTCCAGAAACCACAAAAGAAATTCTTGATAAAGGTGTTCTGTACAGTATTGACGATGCGTGTCTTCCTGTAAAGATACTGCATGGTCATGTGTACAGTCTGAAAGATAAGGTCGATTGCATTCTTATACCGCGGCTTACAAGTGTATCAAAGGGTGAGTATATATGTCCTAAATTCGGAGGTCTTCCGGAAATGGTGAAATATTCTGTTCCGGATTTACCTCCTGTAATAGATACAGAGATAAACCTCATTAAGAATAGAAACAGTTTGATTAAGGCGTTATATAAAATGGCTTTTACACTGAAGTTCAGAAATCCGATAAGTATAAACAAAAGCATAAATAAGGCATTAAAAGTACATAAAGAATTCAAAACTGCATTACATGAGGGTAATACTCCGGACTGTATAATCGGAGGGATACCTAAAAGGCAGTGCAAAACCAATGCAAGAATCGGACTCATCGGGCACCCATATCTTCTGTATGACAACTTTGCCAGCATGAGTCTTATTAAGAAACTCAGGGAACGGGGTGTGGAGGTAATAACTCCGGATATGCTCGATCAGCATATGATTAACGAACTTTGCATGGAACTTTCAAAAAGGATGTTCTGGAGCAGCGGCAAAAGCCTTATTGGGAGTGCATTATTTGTAATGGACAACAGTTCTTTTAACGGAATGTTGGCGCTGACCGCCTTCGGCTGCGGAGTCGATTCCTTGGCGGGTGAATATATAGAAAAGCAAGCAAGAAGATATTACAAAAAACCCTATATGGTTTTAAATATTGATGAGCATACCGGAGATGCAAGCTTCAATACCAGGATAGAAGCATTTTTTGATTTAATACATATGTCTTAAAATACATCTGAATTGGAGGGATGCAAATGCGGCTTACATATCCGCACATGGGAGAAGTTTATATAGCAGTTAAAAGCATGATGGACGATATAGGTGTGGAAAGTATAATACCCGCATTTACAACCAATTCCACCCTAAGGCTCGGTTCTTCCATATCACCGGAGGCCATATGCCTGCCGTATAAAATAATGCTTGGAAATTATATAAACAGCATTAAAGCAGGAGCAGACACAATAATTATTACCGGAAGCTGCGGTCCATGCAGGTTTGGCTACTATGGTCCCTTGCAGATGCAAGCTCTGGAAGATGCGGGATATAATGACATTGATATCATTATACTTGATCCTCCCAGGGAGGGGTATGGGAAGTTTCTTGAAGGATTAAAAAAAGTTGCGGGAAAAAACAGCAGAAGAATCATACCGTCTTTTATCAATGCATACAAGGTATGCAGCGAATTGGACAGTATGAACGAACTGCTTTATTATACCAGACCAAGGGCTTTTAACAAAGCTGAATTGCGTATATTAATACACGAATTTAAGAAGAATATAACCTCCGTCAAGGGATCTGCTCAAATGCTTGAATTGATTCGTGATACCAAAAGAAGAATAAATGCTGTCGATATTGACGAAAGCTTAAAGCCTGTAAAAATCGGTATTATCGGAGAAATATATACAATAATCGAGCCCTTCTCTAACCTTAATACGGAGGAAAGGCTCGGAGATATGGGTGTTGAAGTACACCGGTCCATGACGGTAAAGGATTGGGTACAGAACAATGTCATACTTCCTGCCACAGGACGGAAGGGATATAAGCTGGAAAGAAAGCTGTCAAAGCCTTATCTTCCTGTTCTCATTGGAGGTCACACCCAGCAATGCATCGGTCATGCGGTACATTATGCAAAAACCGGCTGTGATGGGCTTATCCAGATTTATCCCATGACCTGTATGCCGGAAATTGTATCCCGCTCAATTCTTCCGCAGGTTGAAAAGAATTATAACATACCGATACTTTACCTGATAGTTGATGAGCAGACAGGGGAAGCGGGCTTCCAGACCAGATTAGAGGCATTTGTGGACTATGTGTCTTCTTCGTCTTTATAGGGTGAGAACTCCACCAATTCATCCACATGCCTGAGGCTTCTTTTCCAAAGATACAGCATGTAGGGTATGAACAGCACCAGCAAATACAGCTTCCGGGAAAGCAATATGAAATCATATATCCCATGGAGCAATACGGGGATAAAAAGTCCCAACAATACATACTTTTGTTTGAACTTGGGTTGTGTAAACTTGGCAATGCCCAGATAATATCCCATTACCACTGCAAACAATGCATGTGCAGGTACGGCAGTAAGAGATCTCACAATTGCAGTGCTGAATCCGGCGGAAAGTACGTATGCAAGATTTTCGACAGTAGCAAAACCAAGTGAAATAAAAACGGAATATACTATACCATCGTACATTTCGTTGAAATCCCTATGTTTCCATATATATAAGAAAAAACCCAGAAACTTAAAGGATTCCTCAACAAGCCCCGCCACCACAAAGGCAGTATAACCGGCGGTAAGCAGATTGGTCTCTGTAATGTCAAATATGTTTAAGTACAGTTCTGCAAAAAGTACGGGAACAACAAGACCGCCGCCGAGCAAAAACGCTTTCAGAAGCAGCTTTCTGGGTTCCTTTTCATATTTATCCCTTGTATAAAAGTAGTACAATAAAGCTGCAGATGGAGCAACGGCAGCAGCCAGCAAAAGCATCAAAACTCCTCCTTATTTCAGACGCCAGATACCAGATGCCAGACGCCAGAAATCCGGGTATCCCTTCGAAGCCCTACCCCAAATCTGGTGTCTCGTGTCTAGTGTCTAACACATTCTTCAATATTTCACACATTACTCTCTACTATTTCTATTTGTTTTTTATTCAAACCATATTGCTTATATATTTCCCTATCAATCTCAGATGCAATTGTTTTTCTTGCATCCTCATTTTTACAATTTTTAAGCTCGGAAGCCATTTCACCTATGGGGTTGGCCGCCTCAGGGAAAGGTATTTTCATCCTGAGAACTGTATTTGGATAATAATCATAAAGGTCCTTACTGATTTTTTTTGCATAGCACTTGAAATAAATTCCATTAGCTTGGAATTAAGCATAGCTGCAATGTATTCTAAAGTTAATTTCCCCTCATATTCCTTTTTGAGTTTAAGACTGTATACATCCGCGCTGCAGTAATTAC
>JAQVFD010000213.1 GCA_028697435.1 Clostridiaceae bacterium | reverse complement strand
GTAATTAAAATAACTCCGAGTATTGCTATTATTGCACTGATAAAAAGCATAAGTTGTATCGCCCGTTCATAAGCCTTCATTTACATTCCCCCATCTTCGCTGATGATATTATATTGTGCGTTTATATTTTTTTTAAATCAATGTGTATTTGTAAGGTAAATATTCTTCTATATAAATTGTAATATAGCACCTGAAAAAAGCGATTAATGGATTGTTAATTCAATGTTAAGTAAATGTTAATTAAAAAGCTTCCGGCTTAGTTTAGCCGGAAGCTGAGATAGGGGATAAATTGGGTCTATTCTATTTTGTAACTTTAAGATAATTATGTTTGCCTACAATTTCCTGCCCTTCCGGACTGAGTATGAATTCTAGAAACGCTTTAGCCAGTCCTGTCGGTTCTGCTTTTGTAACCATCAGGAAAGGTCTTGCAATTTTGTAATCTCCGGAATATATATTCTCTTCGGTGCATTCTTTTCCATTAACACCTATCATCTTTATATCGCTGCTTATCTTTACTGACCCAAAGGATGCATATCCTATTGCATTAGGATCCCCTGCTACTGTAGTAATAACTGCACCTGTGGAACCCTGTGTTATTGCTGAAGCAACAGTCTGGTCTCCTGCTTCTTTTGTTTCAATCTTTGTAAGCTCTATAAATGCTCCTCTTGTGCCGGATCCTTCTTCTCTTGTTACAACTGTGATTTTTCCGTCTTTTCCGCCTACATCCTTCCAGTTGGTGATATCACCGGTATATATCTTAAGTATCTGCTCCATGGAAAGGTCTTTAACTTCATTTGTGGGATTTACTATTACTGCAATACCGTCAACTGCAATTTTAAATTCCTTAAGTGACTTTTCTTCAGTTTTAAGGTCTCGTGAGGACATTCCAATATCTACTACTCCATCGGTAGCGGATTTTATTCCTACACCTGATCCACCGCCCTGTACATCAATCGTTGCTTTGGGGTTCTTTGCCTTAAACCCTTTTACAAGTTCTTCCGCAAGGGGTTGTACTGAAGTTGAACCATTTACTGTTATACTTCCGCTTACACCGTTATCTGCCGGAGCTGTCGGAGCCGGTTCTGCCGCCGGTGCACATGCTGTAAGAACACCTACAAGTAATAATGCCATACTAAGAAATACAAGTGCTTTTTTAATACTCATTTAATCTATTCCTCCCAAAACTTCTTTTTATTTTTTCCTTTTACAATTAGAATATACAGTAGTACTGTTAAGTAAAAATAAAGCGATAGTTAAAGAACTATAAAGCATATGTTAATTCCATGTTAATTTAAAAGAGGAACCGCAAAATTTGCTGTTCCTCTTTTAAATGTGTCACTATACCGGCAATATTATCCTGAATTCCGTCCCTTTGCCGACTTCGCTTTTTACTTCTATTTCTCCATTAAAAAGTATAACAATATGTTTAACGATAGCAAGTCCCAAGCCGGTTCCTCCTACGGTTCTCGATCTTGCTTTGTCTACCCTGTAGAACCTTTCAAAAAGTCTTGGTATGTGCTGTATTGGTATGCCTATTCCATTATCGATTACTTTTATTACTATACTTTCTCCTCTAGTATCATCTTCTAGATTAAATGCCTCAATTCGCACCTTCCCATCTTGAGGAGTATACTTTATTGCATTGTCTACCAGATTTATCAACATCTGCTTAAATTTATCCGCTTCACCTGTTATGTTATGAAGTCCCTCCTGAATATCAAAGGAAAGTTCGATATTTTTTTTGTCCCTCTGACCCTCCAGAATTGAAACTATTTCTTTTATTGCCTTTTCTACCTTTATACTTTCTTTTACTGTTTTTGTCTTTGTTTTTTTCTGTTCCAGCTCCGATAAAGACAATATATCGTTAATAAGCCTGTAAAGCCTGTCGGCTTCAGCTTCTATAATATCCAGGAATCTGACTGCATCCTGTTTGTCATCTATACCTCCTGATTTCAATGTCTCTGCAAAGCCCTTTATGGAAGTCAAGGGGGTCTTCAGCTCATGGGAAACATTAGCGACGAACTCAGTTCTGACTCCCTCCAACTTTCTTAGTTCAGTTATGTCCTGAATCGTTATGATAATTCCTTCAATATCTTTACCATCTGCATGCTTTATGGGGTTGGCATACAGCTTCAATATCTTCTCTTCAGAGCCATAAATGGCTATCTCCGTATTGAAGAATTCTTTATTCTTAAATATTGTTTTTAAATAATTATCTATAGAATTGTTCCTTATTACCTGAAGAAGATGTTTTCCTACGACTTCCGTATCGCTAATGTTCAAAAGCTTTTGTGCGACAGGATTTATAAAGAGCACCCTTTCTGCGCTGTCAATGGCAATTATTCCATTCACCACACTGGACATAACGGCCTCCAAATTTGTATTCTTGTCCCGCAAACTGGTAATGGTGTCATTCAGCTTGGATGCCATAGCATTTATGGAATCAATCAATACTCCTATTTCATCCTTCCCGATAAAGTTTATTCTCCTATCGAACTGCCCTTTTGCAATCCTTGATGCGGTATATGTAATCTCTTTAACCGGATTTGTAATGCTCAATGACACTTTGTAACCAAGCAAGACCGATACAGCAGCGCCAATCAATACGGCGATAAGGACATTCATATATAAACCCTTAAGCAAAGTCTCTATTTCATATAACGGCTTTGACAGTCTCACAGCACCAATAATAATGTCGTTTTTGATAATCGGCTGTGCCACATACATGAAATCTATTCTAAGGGTATTACTGTATCTAATGGACATTCCGGCTTCACCCTTTAAGGCTGACATTATCTCCGGCCTATTAGAGTGATTATCCATCTTCGAATATTCCTTATCGGTATCAACTATTACACTGCCCAAAACATCTACTATTGTAATTCTGGAATTGGTTGTCTGCCTTATTTTATTGATGTAAACATCTATACTGCTGCTGTTGCTTATAAGGTTTTCCCCTACAAGCTCCCTGATAAGGCCGGCTTCTGCTGTAAGGTTTTTTTCAATACTGTCCATAAGGCTGCTTTTCACAATTCTTGCAGATAGCACACCTGAAATCAGCACTCCCAAAACAAGCACAATTACAATATTTAAGAAAATCTTTCGTTGCATTACCTTTCACCTTCACTTATAAACCTATAACCTACACCTCTTATAGTCTCAATCATCTGACTGCTGCCTTCCTCATCATTTATCTTCTGCCTTACATGCCTTATATGCACATCAACCGTTCTGGTCTCCCCTGCATAGTCATATCCCCAGATTTTGTCCAGCAGAAAATCCCTGGTCAACACCTTCCCATTGTTTTCTACCAGCATTTTCAGCAATTCAAACTCTTTAAGAGTCAATACAACCTTTTCACCATTTTTTCGAACCTCATATTTTTCATGGTCTATTTCTATGCCTCTGGCCTTGAGAATTTTTGGCTTTTCTCCCTCCGGTATCTCATCTGTATTTTCTTCACCGATTCTTCTCATTGCTGCCCTTATTCTTGCTATCAGTTCTTTTATACTGAAGGGCTTTGTAATATAGTCATCAGCTCCCAGTTCCAGACCCAATACCTTGTCCAATTCCTCACTTTTTGCGGTAAGCATAAGAATTGGAACCTTTTTTGTCTGTTTTGACCTTCGGAGTTTCTTACAGACCTCAAGACCGTCTATACCCGGCAGCATGAGATCAAGCAGTATCAAGTCAGGCACTTCGGTAAGTGCTTTCTGAATCCCATCAATACCATTATCTGAAATAGCAACCATATAACCGTTCTTTTCCAGGTTGTACCTAAGGAGTTCCTGAATATTTACTTCATCCTCAATAATAAGTATCTTCTTATTCATGATGCATCTTCCTCCACGTCTATATTTGCATTTCCCTTAACTTCAAAGCCCTACCCTAATCTGGCGTCTGAAGAATGCGACACATTCTTCTATCTTAGCTCCATTATTGCCGACATGCTTCCTGTTCTGCCTTTGTCTCTCCTGTATGAAAAGAACAGATCTTCATTACATTTAGTGCAAAATCCGCTGATTGTAATATTGCTTTCCGGAACCCCTATGTCCATAAGCATAAGCTTAT
>JAQVFD010000212.1 GCA_028697435.1 Clostridiaceae bacterium | reverse complement strand
TCACCTTTTATTCCGAACCTATAGTTATACCCTATCACAACAGATTTTGCATTAAATCTATCTACGAGTATACTTTTTACAAAATATTCCGCACTCATTTCCCTAATATTATTAAAGTCCTCGAGATATAACATGTCTACTCCCATTTCTTCTATTATCTCCGCCCGCTTTTTATTATCAGTAATCAGATAAATATGTTTATTGGGTGCGAGTATTTTCCTGGGATGTGTGCGAAAAGTATATACCATGCTTCCTGTACCATAAAGTCTCGATTCTTCCTTTAAAATCTCAATAAGCTTCCTGTGACCTAAATGGACGCCATCAAAGCTTCCTAATGCAATACACCATGGACCTGACTTTATTGCTTCATCGTACTGTTCAATTATCTTCAAGACAACCACCCTTAAACTAGATTTCTAACAAAACATTAATACAATATTAGATAAATATATTTTTTACTTTTACATATAGTCTCTGTTTGCTTTCGTCGTATTGCACAATTCCCGTTCCGATAAATCCTGCTTCACCGTATATGCATATGTCCTCATCTTTCCTAAGACCTTCAAAGCCATACTGCACTCCCTGCTCAAAAAGAGGATTGCCGTTCAATATTGAGTTCATGGCAGAACTTTTTACGGTAATTGATTTATAATCCTTGAAAAGAACTTCAACACTTGTTAAAATGTCACTTATCCGGTTTTCGGAAACCGCTGCTTTTATCTCCTCAAGTGTATGGGAATCCTCGATTGCAAAGGGAGAAGATCCAAGCCTTATAAGCTGTGACATATGCGCACCACAACCCATGGCTTCTCCTATATCATAGCAGAGACTTCTGATATAAGTACCCTTTGAACATAGTATATCAATTATTGCTTCATTTTCGGATAACATTTCTATTAGCTTTAACTCATAAATATTTACAGGCCTTTCCTGTATTTTAACTTCTTTTCCTTCAAGAGCATATTGATAAAGTTTCTTACCCTTTACTTTTATTGCAGAAAACATAGGAGGTTTCTGACTGATTGTTCCTGTAAAGCTTCCTAAAGCATTTTCAAGAGCATTCTTGTCTATGACTGTAGATTCAACTTCTTGTATGACTTGTCCATAACTGTCATAGGTATCTGTTACAATACCGAATTTTATATTTGCCCTATAGCTTTTTTGCTTATCGGTCAGATATTGAACAGCTTTTGTAGCCTTACCAATGCAAACAGGAAGCACCCCGGCAGCTTCAGGATCCAATGTACCTGTATGACCTACCTTTTTCATATTCAGTACTTTTCTTATGTAGGATACCACATCATGAGAGGTCATTCCCGGCGGTTTCAAAACATTTATAATTCCGTTCATTACACCTACCTACCCAATTCTTCAGCAACTGCTTCCAAGATCTTCCCCTTTACTTCGGCAACTGTACCTTTAACTGTACACCCTGCCGCATGTACATGGCCCCCTCCTCCAAAACGCAGAGCCACAGCCGCCACATCGGCTTTCTTTTTTGACCTGAGTCCAACCTTTATTTTCCCCGGCTCAAGTTCTTTAATGAAAATGGCTACCTCCACACAGTCAATGTCTCTTGCAAGATTTATTATGCCCTCTGTGTCCTCATCCATTGCTTTTGTCTCTTTCATCTGCTCAAGTGTCAGGCTTATACATGATATTGCGTCATTATGAAAGAACTCAAGAGTACTCAAAGCAGTTTTTATCAATACTATCTTTTCCTTTGAATTGTTCTGGTATATTTTTTCAAACATTAGAGACACATTGACTCCGTTGTTTATAAGGTCCCCAACAATCTGGTGTGTTCTAAAGGTTGTATTGCTATATTGGAATTGCCCCGTATCTGTTACTATAGCAGTATACAGGCATTCGCATATCGGTCTGTCCATTTCAATTTCCAATAATTTTATAATGTCATATATTATCTCACCTGTTGCTGCTGAATCTTTATCAATCAGATTTATATTGCCAAACCCATTATTGCTAACATGATGATCTATGTTTATTACATAATTATTATTAAGATAAAGACTGGATTTCCCCAGTCTTTCAGCATCCCCGCAATCAAGGGCAATTATTATATCAAAACCTTCGAATTGTCCCGGCCTCCGAATCCGGTCAGAGCCTTCCAAAAATCTATATATCTTTGGAATTTCATCATCAAGTATAAACCGCACATCGGCTCCGGATTTCTTCAGTGCATTGTATAGGGCCAGGCTTGACCCGATACTGTCGCCATCGGGCATTATATGAGATAATATAGCAATTTTATTGCTCTCTTTAATCTTACTTATTATGCTTTGAAAAATCAAAGGTTTTCTCCTCCGTCCTTCTTCTTTACCTCATTTATCAGTTTATTAATGTATGCGCCGTGTTCAATGGACTTATCCAGTTCAAAAACTACCTCAGGCAAATATCTGAGTTCCATTTTTCTTCCCAATTCACGCCGGATAAATCCCGCAGCGCTGGTAAGCCCCTTCATAGTAGCTTTCTGCTCTTCATCACTTCCCAGTACACTGACGAATACCTTTGCATACCTTAAATCCGGAGTTACTTCCGCAGATACTACACTGCACATAGTTGATACCCTGGGATCATTCAAGTCATTTCTTATAATTTCAGATACTACTCTTTTTACTTCTTCAGATATTCTGTCCAATCTATGCTTAGCCACGATTTCTCACCTGCTCATTTAGATATTCTGGCGAACAGTGTTCGCCCTAGTCCCCGAAACCTCGGAACCCCGAACCTCGCAACCCAAATCCTATTTCCTAGGGACTGCTTCTATCGTATAGGATTCCACTACATCCCCTTCTTTTATGTCATTGAATCTTTCCAGGTTCAATCCGCATTCATATCCTGTATTGACCTCTTTTGCATCATCCTTGAATCTTTTTAAGGAGGCGAGCTTTCCTTCATGTATAACGATACCGTCACGTATTATCCTGATGTCGTTATTTCTGTTTATTTTACCGTCAGTAACGTAACAGCCGGCTATAGTGCCAATAGCCGATGCCTTAAAAGTAGCGCGAACCTCTGCGTGTCCAAGCACAACTTCTTTGTACTCAGGCTCAAGCATACCCTTCATGGCGGCTTCTATATCTTCAATTGCATTGTATATTACCCTGTATAATCTTATATCAACCTTTTCTTTTTCGGCGAGAGCAACTGCCATAGGCTGCGGTCTCACATTAAATCCGATTATTATTGCATTTGATGCAGAAGCAAGCATTACATCAGATTCAGTTATGGCACCTACACCACCGTGTATTGCATTTACTTTTACCTCTTCATTGCTCAGCCTGGCAAGGGATTGTTTTACTGCTTCCACGGAACCCTGTACATCAGCTTTTAAAATTATGTTAAGATCTTTGACTTTCCCTTCCTGTATCTGATTGAAAAGCTCCTCAAGTGATACTGTTTGCTTACTCTGTATCTGCGAAAGCCGTTGTTTTTCTTTACGTTTTTCAGAAATGGTTTTTGCAGTCTTTTCATCATCTACAACCATGAAGATATCTCCTGCATCAGGAACTTCGTCAAGCCCTTGTATCTCTATAGGTGTTGAAGGAACTGCCTTTTTTATTCTCTTGCCCTTATCGTCTATCATGCCCCTTACTTTTCCATGTGTACTTCCTACAATGAAGTAATCTCCCAAATTCAATGAACCGTCTTGTATAAGCAGAGTGGCAACAGGACCTTTTCCTTTGTCAAGCTTTGCATCTATTACTGTACCTATTCCCTTCTTGCCGGGATTGGCTTTCAGTTCCTGCATTTCAGCTACTAATAATATCATTTCAAGAAGTGAAGATATACCTTCTTTTTTCTTTGCCGAAACCGGAACCATTATAGTGTCACCGCCCCATTCCTCTGAAAGCAGTCCATATTCTGTCAGCTCCTGCTTCACTCTATCCGGATTAGCCCCCGGTTTGTCAATTTTGTTTATAGCTACAATTAATGCCACATCAGCAGCTTTGGCATGGTTTATTGCTTCTACAGTCTGAGGCATTACGCCGTCATCTGCCGCAACCACTAATACTGCTATATCAGTTACTTTTGCTCCCCTGGCTCTCATTGCCGTAAA
>JAQVFD010000211.1 GCA_028697435.1 Clostridiaceae bacterium | reverse complement strand
GGAGGACAAGTTGATGTTTATGCATCTTGGAGGAGATGTAGTAATATCTCTGAAGGATATAATTTCAATAATGGATATAGAATCCAGCAGTACATCAGGTGTTACGAAAGAGTTTTTGAAGACTGCAGAGGATGAGGGCTTCATAAGAAGAATAACCGAGAATGAAGAAAAATCCTTTATACTTACAGAAAAGGACAAAAAGACAATAATATATTTGTCTCCCATTTCATCTGTAACCTTATATAAAAGAGCAGGATTCATAGAAGATATATCGTTGAAGTAAAGGGGGAATAGGAATGGCAGATAAGAGACTTGAAAACACATATGAAGCAGAACAGATTCAAGTACTTGAAGGATTGGAAGCTGTTAAAAAAAGGCCCGGAATGTATATAGGCAGTACCGGATCCAGGGGCCTTCACCACTTAGTTTGGGAGGTGGTGGACAACAGCATAGATGAGGCCTTGGTAGGAGTCTGCAATAATATAAATGTAACCATACATCCTGATAATTCGATTAGTAATGAAGATGACGGAAGAGGTTTTCCTGTAGGAATGCATCCGAAGCTTAACAAACCGGCAGTAGAAGTAGCTCTTACAGTCCTTCATGCCGGAAGTAAGTTTGGAGGAGGGGGATATAAGGTTTCCGGCGGCTTACACGGCGTCGGAGTATCCGTAGTCAATGCATTATCGGAATGGCTTGAAGTTGAGGTAAAAAGGGACGGGAAGATATACCATCAAAGATATGAAAGAGGTTTTCCCGTTACTGAACTAAAAGTCATCGGCACAACCAGGAAAACAGGATCGAGAATATCCTTCAAACCGGATAGTGAAGTATTTGATGAATTGGAATACAGCTTTGAAATATTGGAGCACAGACTTAGAGAGCTTGCCTTTCTGAACAAAGGATTAAGGATAAACCTTAAAGATGAAAGGGACGGAGCAGAAAAGACGTTTCAATATGAAGGAGGAATAATATCTTTTGTTAAACATCTTAATAAGAATAGAGAAGTTCTTCATAAGGAACCGATATATTTTGAAGCCAAAAGAGATGATGTCGAAGTAGAAGTAGCGCTTCAGTATAATGACGGTTATGCTGAGAGCATTTTTAGTTTTGCAAATAATATTAATACTTTAGAAGGCGGAAGCCATATGAGCGGTTTTAAGACCGCAGTAACCAAAGTCATAAATGATTATGCCAGAAGATATAAGTTTCTCAAAGAAAATGATGCAAATCTTATCGGGGAAGATGTAAGAGAAGGCATGTCTTGCGTATTAAGCATCAGACTTACCGATCCTCAATTTGAGGGACAGACTAAGACAAAGCTTGGGAATCCTGAGATAAGAGGAATAGTTGATAGTGTTGTTGTAGAGAATTTTGAAGCATTCCTGGAGGAAAATCCAGCAAACGCAAAAATTATTATTGAGAAAGCACTGACTGCGGCAAGGGCCAGAGAAGCTGCGAAAAAAGCAAGAGAGCTGACAAGAAGGAAAAATGTACTTGAAAGCACTACTCTTCCCGGCAAATTAGCCGATTGTTCCGAAAAAGACCCAATGCTTTGTGAAATATATATAGTTGAGGGAGATTCTGCGGGAGGTTCCGCAAAACAAGGAAGAGACAGAAAGTATCAAGCAATACTTCCATTGAGAGGTAAAATACTGAATGTAGAAAAAGCACGACTTGACAGAATACTGAACAGCGAGATGATCAGAGCAATGATTACCGCTTTTGGAGCCGGTATAAGCGATGATTTCAATATAGAAAAAATGAGATACGGAAAAATAATAATGATGACCGATGCCGATGTTGACGGCGCGCACATTAGAACGCTGCTTCTTACATTCTTTTATAGGTATATGGTTCCCTTGATAGAAGCCGGATATGTTTACATTGCACAGCCGCCGCTATACAAAGTAAGAAAAAAGAACAAAGACTATTATGCCTACAATGACAAAGAACTGGAAAAATTGTTTAAGGATATAGGAAGAGAAGGTTCAAGCATACAGAGATATAAGGGCCTTGGAGAAATGAATGCGGAGCAGTTATGGGATACTACAATGAATCCGGAGACCAGGATTTTATTGCAGGTAACAATGGAGGATGCTGTGGCTGCTGATGAGATATTTACGATACTAATGGGGGATAAAGTAGAGCCCCGAAGAGAGTTTATTGAAGATAATGCTAAATATGTAAGGAACCTTGATATATAAAATTAGATACGAGACACGAGTCACTAGACACGAGAGTCAGGGTTGGGCTTCGAAGGAATACTCAAGGAATCTAGTGACATGTGATTGTAATATATATTGGATAAGCGTTGGAGGTAATGGATTTGGATTATGAAAATCAAAAGATACTGCCGATAAACATTGAAGAAGAAATGAGGAAATCATTTATAGATTACGCAATGAGTGTTATAGTTCAGCGCGCATTGCCTGATGTAAGAGATGGTCTGAAGCCTGTTCACAGAAGAATTTTGTATGCAATGAATGACTTAGGAATTACGCCTGATAAACCTCATAGAAAGTGCGCAATGACAGTCGGTGAAGTTTTAGGTAAATACCATCCCCATGGTGATACATCTGTTTATGATGCAATGGTCCGAATGGCCCAGGATTTTTCTCAAAGATATATGCTTGTTGATGGGCACGGAAACTTCGGTTCCGTAGACGGAGATGGTGCTGCGGCAATGCGTTATACAGAAGCCAGGATGTCTAAAATAGCTGTGGAGCTATTAAAGGAAATAGATAAGGAAACAGTTGATTTCACACCAAACTATGATGAAAGTCTTAAAGAACCCTCTGTTCTTCCGGCTCGCTTTCCAAACCTGCTGGTAAACGGCAGCAACGGAATAGCTGTTGGTATGGCAACTTCCATACCGCCACATAATCTTGGAGAGGTTATCGACTGCACGGTAGCAGCAATTGACAATCCTGAAATAGAGCTGGAAGAGATGCTTAAGCATATAAAAGGTCCTGATTTTCCTACCGGCGCTACAATAATGGGCAGAGAAGGAATAAAAAAAGCATATAGTACCGGTAGAGGAAAGGTTACTGTAAGGGCTAAAGCAGAAATTGAAGAAATGAGCGGAAACAGACAAAGAATTGTTGTCAGTGAAATACCATATCAGGTTAATAAAGCCTCAATGATAGAGAAAATCGCAGATCTTGTTAAAGAAAAGAAAATTGATGGCATCTCAGACTTAAGGGATGAATCTGACAGAAGCGGTATGAGAGTTGTTATAGAGCTAAAGAGAGATGCAAATGCCAATATAATACTGAATCAGCTTTATAAGCATACTCAAATGCAGGATACCTTCAGTATTATTATGATTGCTCTTGTTAACGGACAACCAAAGGTTCTGAGCCTTAAGAGTGTAATCACTCATTATATAGACCATCAGAAAGATGTTGTAACAAGAAGAACTCAATATGAACTCAAAAAAGCCGAAGCTCGGGCGCATATATTGGAAGGCTTGAGAATAGCTCTTGATAATATTGATGAGATAATAGACATATTAAGAAATTCAAAGAATGTAGCTGAAGCCAAGGAAAAGATGATGAGCAGGTTTGGACTTTCCGAGATACAGGCAGAAGCAATAGCTGAAATGAAACTCAAGAGCTTGACAGGATTGGAAAGAGGTAAGATTGAGGATGAATACCTATCGGTAATAAAGAATATTGAATATTATAAATCACTTCTTACCAATGAACAGAAGCTTTTAATGGTTATTAAAGAGGAACTTTCGGAGGTCAAGAGAAAATTCAATGATAAGAGGAGAACTAAAATTATCGCCGCATCATTAGAAGAATTTGATGAGGAAGATTTTATAGAAGAGCATGAAGTAGCCGTTACAATTACTCATTTTGGTTATATAAAGAGACTCCCTGCGGACACCTATAAGAGTCAAAGAAGAGGAGGCCGCGGGATAACAGGACTTCAGACCAGAGAAGATGATTTTGTAGAAAATCTTTTTATAACCTCCACCCATAACTATATTTTGTTCTTTACAAACAAAGGAAAGATGTATAAGCTAAAAACCTATGAGATTCCTGAAGCCGGCAGACAGGCCAAAGGAACAGCGTTAGTCAATCTTTTGCAGTTGAG
>JAQVFD010000210.1 GCA_028697435.1 Clostridiaceae bacterium | reverse complement strand
ATGTTGTATTTTGCCACCACTAACTTTTTAAGAACTTCGGCAGCTTCTCTTGTTATAGATTCCCATTCAATTAGATCCTCCATTGATATAGGCTTTTCAGGGAACTTCCTTATTGTAAGTATTGGACCGTTCAATGCTATAGGTGAAAGCACCACATTCACTCTCGATCCGTCCTCCAGTCTGGCATCAACTATCGGTGATGCTTCATTTACGGCTCTGTTGACTTTTGAAACAATTGATTGTATGACATCCTCAAGTTTTTGCCGACTTTCAAAGCTGCCTTCAATTCTATATGTCTTTCCCTGCTTTTCTATAAAAATATCTTCCTCACCATTCACCATTATTTCGGTTATGGATTTGTCATCAATAAGTGGCTGTAGTATATCAAGCTTACGTATCGCATTGAAAAGTACAGTTATTAACTCTTGTTTTTCCCTGATGCTCATATATCGGAGCTTGGCTTCCTCGAAAACCTTATCTGTTATGAGTTCATTAATATCTTCATCAGTAACCTGACCTTTAATGTCTAGGTTCTCCCTGATTTCTTTTCTCAAATTATTTATTATCAGACTCTTTGCATTATCTTCCATGTATTTCACCTTGCCGCCCTTTTATTATGTCTATAATCTGATTTATTGCTCTCTTGAAATCATCATCGTCAATAAAAATCCTTCCGTCCTCTCTAACCAATGTCCTTGAAAATTCCGGGACCCTAAGACTTCCAAAAGCTTCATCCCTTGCTCCTTTATACTTGTTTATAACTTCAATAAATTTATTAGGAATACCGCTTTTAGTCATATTACACCCCTTAGCAAGTTCGTTTGCCAGCAGAATTCTTTTATGATTTACAATTGGCTCTTCTAAAGTGACGAGAATTATATGATCGCATAAATTCATTATTTTATAATTTTTAGAATCAAGATTACTGTACATATCAACAAAAACATAGTCATAACATCCCATACCTTTGACTCCCATCAGAAGCTGCTCCAACTCTTCCGGATTAATCTCCTCGTATTCCATAGGGCTTTCAGGAGGATTGAAGTATTCAACCCCATCCTCTGTACATTTTATTCCGTTCATCTTAAAAGATAGGTCCCTGCTTTTCTCTTTAACATAGTAGAAAATATAGGAAAGATTTCTTATGTTGTTTGGACTGAAAAACATCCCTGTAGATTGAAATGACTCCAGATTTAAATAAAATGACCTTATGCCCAATTCGGTGCATTGTATTGCCAGGGCTGATGCAATTGTAGACTTCCCTGTACCTCCTGCAGAAGAGTATATTCCTACAAGTTCAGTATTTTTTGAACCGGATGTCAGCCTGATCTCTTGGTTATTAGTTTTTGCGTACAGATATAAAACCTCTCCAATCAGCTTATCTCCGGTACAATATTTATTGATTACTTGATATCCGGGATACTCACGTTTTAATAGTCCGTCTGATAGTATTACCTTAAGCTTAACGTCAAGGCCTTCGACAGAAATATCATAGAAATCCGGACTGATTATCAAAATATCAGCAGGAGGTCGATTCTCAAAATACCCTGCGAAGGAGTCAAGCTTTGTAAAGCAGCTGACCATCAGGGATGAGATATAATTTGAATTGATATATTCCAGTAGTCTCCTTGTATAACTCTCATCGCAATCTGCAATAACAACTTTTAACCTTGCCATATTCAAGCCCCCAATATTATAATAGCTGCAGCAGTTCCCGAGGCTATAGCTATTGAAAAGTGAAACTTCCCCTCGCTTTGTCTGTCTTTAAAGTCTGAATACTGATGAATTTCCATAGTCAGGAAGCAGCTTGTGAGATACATAATAAAATAATTGAATCTTTCTAAAGCATTGTTCCTTACCAGTATTAGACCCGAAGCAATAAAGCCTCCGCAGATAAACGAGCATATTGTGGCAGATAATGTAAAAGTCGCACCCATTACCGCTCCCACTGCACATAAAAGCTTTACATCCCCTGCCCCAACAATTCTAATTACATATAAGGTAAAAAGGCAAACTGCAGGCAGTATTATCCCCTGTAGTGAGAATACCAGACCTTCAATACCATCCATTGCAAGGTTTACTGTTAGCCCTATTAACATGAAACCGTATGTAATGTAATTTTTAATGCTGTAAGTCCTGAAATCAGATACTAATGCAAGCAGCAGAAGCACTGACACTATAGTCAACTTAAATACTATTGCGATCAACTCCAAATATTAATATCCCGGGATACATTTTATGTATATTTTACACCATTTTGTTAAATTATATCATAATTATGTAATTTTTGTATATTTTTGATACATTTGGTATGTTTTATTATATATAATGGTTCAAAAAACAAAAAAGCCGCAAAATGCGACTTTTTATCTTTGATATAATTTACTTTATTTCTATCTTGGCGCCTGTCTCTGCGAACTTTGCAGCTAATTCTTCTGCTTCCTGCTTGCTTAAGCCTTCCTTTATAGGCTTTGGAGCTCCGTCAACCAGATCCTTTGCTTCTTTAAGTCCAAGGCTTGTTACTTCTCTTACAACCTTGATAACCTTTATCTTTTCAGGTCCTACTTCTGCAAGAACTACGTTGAACTCTGTCTGTTCTTCTACAGGAGCTGCTGCTGCACCTGCTGCCGGTCCTGCAACTGATACAGGAGCTGCTGCTGTTACACCAAATTCCTCTTCGATTGCCTTAACTAATTCAGCCAGTTCGAGAACTGTCATATTCTTTATTTCTTCAATAAATTTTAAAGTCTTTTCACTTGCCATTTTAAATTACCTCCTAATTTTAATTAAGCTTCCGCTTCTTTATTTTCTTTAATAGTATTAAGCGCATATGCGAGATTTCTGATTGTACCCTGTAATCCTCCAAGAAGCATAGCAATGAGTACTTCTCTTGATGGAAGGTCTCCCAAGGCTTTCACTTCGTCAACACTCATAATCTTGCCTTCAATATATCCGGCTTTAACTGATATCGGAGTCTTGGGCTTATCCTTAATAAACTGATTGATGGTTTTGGCAGGTGCAACTGCATCATTATATCCAAAGGCAACTGCAACTGTACCTTGAAGATATTCGTGAAGAACTTCCATACCCAATTCTGATGCTGCTCTTTTGAATAGGGTATTTTTATATACCTTATATTCAACCCCGGCTTCTCTGAACCTTTTCCGCAAATCAGTTACGTCTTCAACGTTTATGCCCTTATAGTCCACCAACACAACTGCATTGGACTTTTGAAGCTTTTCTTTTACTTCACTGACCTGTTGTACTTTCTGTTCAAGGTTTTTTGACATTTTTACACCTCCTCATGGTAAAGTCATTTAAATTCAAAAGACCTCTCCGTAGACATAGAGAGGTCATATTTCTTATGACAAACCTCGGCAGGAATTTATGGCCTAAGCCAACCTACTGTCTACGGTATATATTCGTATCGATTTTGATATTTATAATCAAACAACATTAATCGGTTACGCGGGTAGGATTGATTTTAATTGCCGGTCCCATGGTGCTTGCAATCACAACACTCTTAAGGTAAGTACCCTTTGCAGCCGACGGCTTCGCTTTTATAACTGCTTCCATAAGGGTTTTGAAATTATCAACGAGC
The DNA here is from genome assembly GCA_028697435.1 of Clostridiaceae bacterium. Taxonomy (GTDB): domain Bacteria; phylum Bacillota; class Clostridia; order Lutisporales; family Lutisporaceae; genus BRH-c25. Next base: position 559 of record JAQVFD010000210.1, on the reverse strand, counting down.
TTTTCTGTACCAAAAGAGACCTTTCCAAAACCTACGTGGATTATCGATGTCTTGTCGACTCTATACTCGACCTTACCGGCTTTGATTTCTTTGATGGCTTTTTCAACATCAAATGTTACCGTACCGGATTTCGGGTTTGGCATCAAGCCTTTTGGTCCAAGTACCTTACCGAGCCTTCCGACTACACCCATCATGTCAGGGGTAGCAACTACCACGTCATAATCAAACCAATTTTCTCCCTGAATTCTTGCAACCAATTCTTCGGCACCTACATAGTCAGCTCCTGCATCCTCTGCTTCCTTTGCTTTATCCCCTTTTGCAAATACCAAAACCTTAAGGGTTTTGCCTGTGCCATGGGGAAGCACTACAACTCCTCTGACCTGCTGGTCCGCATGCCTTGGGTCAACACCAAGCTTTACGTGGATTTCAACAGACTCATCAAATTTAGCCTTGCTGTCTGCTGAACAAGCTCCATAGCTTCCTTTAAATCATTTAATTTGGTTCTCTCAACACGCTTTGCGCTTTCCTGATATTTTTTACCTCTAAACATTAATAAATT
>JAQVFD010000209.1 GCA_028697435.1 Clostridiaceae bacterium | reverse complement strand
ACGGCATACCGGAAGAATACAGCGTAATCAACAATTTAATACCCTATGTCAAAAAAATAATATCCGATACCCAAAGGAGATCAGGCATTGTTTCTGAAAACTATCTGAAATACAATATTGCTTCCCTGTTGGGAATGGAAACGGAAATACTGAATAGGTTTCATAAATACTGCCAAAGAGATCTTCACAAGCTTACCGAAATCTCATTAAGCAACCTTAAAACCGCAACTGAGTGGGTAATTAAAAGAATCCAGCTGGATCTGCTCCTGGACAACTCACTGAAGAATCCAAAAACCAACGGTTTTTATTTTGCCATGCACTGTTGCAACCTTATGAAGGTCAGCGCCTCCGAGAGTGTCCGTAACCGCGCGGGAGAAGCCCTTATACAGGTAGTCCCCCACTTGTCCCCGGAGCAAAGGAATGATGTTGCCGTAGAAATGCTTCGTGCCCTTGAAATTGAAGGATATCAATTTGCAGAGTACATTCCGAACTATTTGGGTAAAATTATTTTATCCCTTGAACCTGTGGAACTTGATGAAGTCTTGGACGACTTCAAAGAGAAAATTAAGAACTCCACCCCCCACTTGGACTCATTAATTCTAAAAACTATTAGCATAGCCATAGCAAATTACCCCTCGTATATTGATGCATTCTGTGAGAAACGGGAAATCTTTGAAAACAGGCTTGTTAAAATGCTAAGCATCATCATCAACGGGCTTGCTCATTATGATACAGATGTAAAGCAATCTGCCTTCAGTGTTTTTGGCAAGAACATTTTTGGCTCAAGAATCCTGCTTCCTGAAGAAAAGAATAATATCTTTACCCTTATTGCAAAAAAACTACTTACACTTCTTGAAGATGATATTAATGAAGGCCTGCTCTTTCTTACGAATTCTGCAAGCTTAATCAATATTTACAGATTCATATCCGATTATACTTTCTATTATAAGGAAATCGAAATAGCTGTTCCGGAGAAGGTTGCATTTTTTCCGGGGACCTTTGATCCTTTCTCTCTGGGTCATAAGGAGATTGCAAGGGCAATCCGTGATATGGGCTTTGAAGTCTATCTTTCCGTTGACGAGTTTTCCTGGTCAAAGAAGACTCTGCCAAACCTTATAAGAAAAAACATAATAAATATGTCTGTTGCCGAAGAATTCAACATATACATTTATCCTGAGGATTATCCGACTAATATAGCAAATTCGTCAGATCTTGGAGTGTTAAGAAATAATTTTCCGGCATCTGAAGTTTATATAGTTGCGGGAAGCGACGTGATGATAAATGCATCTGCATATAAAAAGGGGAACGGCAAAAACTCTATACAAACCTTTTCCCATATTATATTTGAAAGAAAGAGCTCCCATAATCAACATGAAAAGGATGCCGTCACACTTTCAGATACAATCGGCAAAATCGGCGGCAAGGTAATACGTCTCTCACTTCCCCCCCAATATGAGGATATCAGTTCTACTCAGATAAGAAACAATGTCGATGAAAATAGAGATATATCAATGCTGGTAGACCCTCTTGCCCAAAGGTTCATTTATGAAAACGGCTTTTATCAGAGTGAACCCCAGTATAAGTCAATGATACAAACAGAGTCTATAGAAATTGAAGTAGTTGAAAAAGTAAACAGAGAGCTTTTCAAAGAATTATCCGCAAGCATGAATATCGGCAGCCAAACTCATATAGACAACTTCACAGCTTTTTTAGAAATGATGTCAGGAAGACTGCTTCTGATCAGAGATGCAGATCACAAGAAGCAGATCCTCGGCTTTTCCGCTTTTCACAGAATAAGTTCCAATCTCCTTTATCGGGAGTTTGGAAACAGTTCGGTAACTGAATATATTAGGGAAAACTCCACAGGAAAAATTGTAAGCATTGACGGAGTATTTTTGATAAGCAACACTGTTATTGAAAATATGGAGCAAGTCCTTCTGACGGAAACCCTTGCTTACTGTATAGCCCGGGATTATGACTATGGGGTATTCCACAATACCTTAAGCCCTACAACCTCCAATATACTTGAAGTTCTAAGGTTGATGGGATTTAAAGACTTAGCCTGTCCCGATTGTGAGGGCAAAGTGCTTGCTGTGAATATAAGCACCCCCTGCGCCTTAAACCTGGATATTGAGACCACAATCAAGGAACCATACAGGAGCAGCCGTGCACTAAAGGATGTAGTATCAAAAACCAGAAAGAGACTTCAAGGCACCCTGGCGGAAGTATATTCCGGAAACCTTATACTGCCCTTTGACAGGGCAGTTATGCACAGCACTCTGATTAAGAAAATTTGTGAAGTAAATGGTGTGAGTTCAAAGCCTGTAAAGCCAAAGGTACTGGGTTCTGCTATGTGTGTGCCCTATGGGTATATGCTAAGCAATATTATAGTTCCGAATACTGTCACCAAGGCACTTCATACGGAAAAACTATTCAGTCCTGACATGAAGAGTTATAGTATCGGAAACTTCCCCTACTACCTGGATCTGAAGGTTCAGATGAAGATGTTGAAATCCTTTGGGAGACCCATTATCCTTGTAGATGATACCCTGCATCATGGCTTCAGGCTGAAAACTCTGGATCCTATGTTGAAAAAAGAGAGTCTTGAGGTAAAGAAAATAATAGTTGGTATACTTTCTGGAAAAGGGAAGGAACTGATGGAAATTCAGGGAAATGACGTGGACTGTGCATATTTTATTCCACGCCTGAGAGAATGGTATAATGAGAACAATTTTTACCCCTTTATAGGTGGAGATGCCTTATGGAGGGGCATATACCCCAAAAGGAATCTGCTTCCCTCAATAAACCTGATACTTCCTTATACGTCACCTTCTTTTCTTAATGAAACATCGAAAAAATCAATATATATGCTTTCGCATACTGCTATAGAAAACGCTATAGAAATACTATCAACTCTTGAGGATGAATTCCAGGGCATAAATGAAAGAAGCCTGACCTTATCATCCATGGGACAGGTATTCACAACGCCCAGGTGTCCTGATCACGGCAAGAACATGGACTATGACCTTAGCCTGAGTCCATCCTTTTACCTGAAAAACGATTTGGAGCTGCTGAACAGATTGGAACGAATCTTAAGTTGAATTAACCATTGGAGGTAATGCTATGTTCTATTATAAGTTATCCGGCAAAACCTTGATATCCCGGAAGAAGTACCAACAGCTGGCAGAAATCTCAGAGTCTGAAGCCGCTTCTGATACCGGAGGATTATATGTGCTGAGCTGCAACCCTCCAGGAGAATCAAGAAGGAGCTTCTGCGCCTCCCAGCCGGACTTGATTTCTGATTCCATTGAAGGTCCGGATGCGTTGAAGCTTCCCGTATTAAAAGATTATAACTTAGGGGATTGGATTATTAAATCTGTTTATAATAATAATGTCACCTGTATAAATACCGAATACCCCAATTGGCAGGATGTACTGCTCTATAAGGCACCTGCCAATTGGAGAATTAGTGTTGCGGGACTTGGGGATGTAGGCGGAACTCTAGTCTCGGGTCTGAGGCTTCTTGGGGGTGACTCCGTATCTCATATAGGAATTTTTGACATCGATACAAATAAAGTTAAACGTTGGGAATATGAAACCAACCAGATAATGGATCCCAGCGGTAACCTTTCGCATCCGGAGGTTTTTTCATTATCGGAAAAACAAATATTTGACTGTGATATGTTTGTATTCTGCGTCACCACCGGTGTGCCCCCCTTATGTGAAAACCCCGGAGATGTTAGAATTGCACAGTATGAAGGCAATTCAAAAATAATAAAAGAATATGCAAAAACAGCGCGGGAATGTGGTTACAAAGGCATATTTGCAGTAGTGTCAGACCCCGTGGATATGCTATGTAAGGCAGCCTTTGACTTCAGTAATACCGATAGCTGCGGAAGGTTTGATTATAATGGTCTTGCCCCTGAGCAAATAAGAGGATACGGCCTTGGGGTAATGCATGCCAGGGCAGCTTACTATGCCGGACTGGATAGAAAAACCGCCCACTATATAAAGGAAGGCCGGGCTTTTGGTCCCCATGGCGAAGGTCTGATAATTGCGGACAGTATAGAAAACTACAATTCCAGTCTTTCTATTGAGCTTACCGAAAAAACCAAAACAGCAAACCTGGAGGTCCGCAAGTTGGGGTTTAAGCCTTATATCGCTCCTGCCCTCTCATCAGGCGCGTTATC
>JAQVFD010000208.1 GCA_028697435.1 Clostridiaceae bacterium | reverse complement strand
GACTTAAAGTCGAGTTGGAATATATTCGGGGATTGCTATATGCAAAGGAGTAACTACAGCGGCTACATGTAGTCGCTGAAAAAATACCGTAGTTTCGGGGCTTTCAGCCCCGTGACCACGAGTTTTAATAAGGAGGTAGTACTGTATGAAAAATATAGATGAAAAGGTCATTGAAGAAATTTTAAAAAGGTTGCTGCAAGAGTATATTCCCCGAAAGGAATTCTGTGAGATTGTGAAGAGTAAGGCCCAAAGCGGAGTAACAGGAATAAGGGGAAGCTCTGTTAAGTGTGAAAGCTTCGATACCGGAAAACCCGGTGACAGGGTATACCTGAAAGATATGCTGACCTTGGAAGAAAACAGTAATCTTGCCTGTGGTTTCATGGAGATGGAGAAAAGCGAGTTTGACTGGACACTAAACTACGATGAGGTCGACTATATAATAGAAGGTACTCTCGTGATAAAAACAGAAGGCAGCGAGATTACCGGAAATGCGGGAGATGTGATCATGATACCAAAAGGCAGCAGCATAAGCTTCTCAGCCCCGGGCTATGTAAAATTTTTTTATGTAACATATCCGGCAAATTGGAGCGAAACAAAATAATAAGACACCGGTTGACCCGGTGTCTTATCCTACTTACGCTGCTTTCTTCTGTACCATGCTTTCACCCTTCAAGAATCTGCTCAGCGGTTTGTATACCAAAATCACTATCAAAGAATTAGCTAATGACTTAACAATATTGAAAGGGAGTATCGCTGTCGGAAGCATTGCAACTACCGCATCATAAGGAACACCTAAAAATCTTACCGTGAAAAACAGATTCATTGGTATCATGACAAGAACCATGGATAATGAACCTGCAAATAAAGCTGCAAAGGCGCCTTTGAAAGTGTGGAATCTTTTATAAATGGTACCGGATACAACTATAAGAGCACCTGTTGCTATAACATGCATGACAAGCCCTATCCAACCGGATGCCGCACTAACGGTAAACGCTTGTATAGTTGATACTACGATTGTCATTAACAATCCGGCAATGGGACCGTACATAAAGCCAACTACAAGCATAGGTACATCTCCCGGCTCATACTCCAGGAATGGTGCAGAGGGTATGATAGGAAATCTGACCAGGGTGACCAGCACTATAGATAGTGCTGAAAGTACTGCGATTCTTACAAGTTTGTTTGTTTTGTTTTCCATAAAAAAACCTCCAAAATAAATAAAATTCCCTGAAGAATAATCTCAGGGAATGTCAAATACTAAAAAATGCATATCTTCTTCCATCCAGACTATACTGTCGGCCCCGGAATCTAACCGGGTCAGCTTTAGCTCGCGGGCTAACAGTTCATTGACTGCATTACCGCCGATCGGGAATTTCACCCTGCCCTGAAGATTATGTTCAGTTTATAAATTAATTTTAACACTATCCTTTAAAAAAGTAAATATTTAAAAATGTGACTATTGATGTGACGCCGCTTCAGCATATTCTTCCTGCAAAGTTTTCATAAGCTCCTTTACGGATATGATCTTGTCCGCTTTATAAGCATTTACTCCCGCAAAGGCAAAGCCATGCTCAAGCTTCCCTTTTTGTGCATTTGTCAGAGCAAGAGCAATACAATAGGGACTGTTTTTATAATCACATGTAACTATGCAATGATAGGGACATTTGTAAGGCTTATTGGCCCCTTTAGAGATATCTTCGGTAAATCTATTTCTGATTGCTCTTCCCGGCATGCCTACAGGGCTTTTGATAATTGATACATCGTCTTTTTTGGAATCTATGTAAGTTTTTTTGAAATCCATTGAGGCATCACATTCTTCAGTAGTTACAAACCGTGTTGCCATTTGAACTCCCGAAGCACCAAGCTTCATGACATTGTAAATATCTTCTCCGCTATAGATTCCTCCTGCAGCAATAACAGGTATTTTCTTACCGGATTTGTCTTCAAAGGTTTTAATTTCTTTCACCACTTCAGGAAGAATTTTTTCCAGAGAGTATTCGGGATCAAAAATCTGCTCCTCTTTAAAGCCTAAGTGACCGCCGGCTTTAGGTCCTTCAACAACTATTGCATCAGGCAGATAGCTGTATTTGTCCAGCCATTTTCTGCATATAACACTGGCTGCACGTGCTGATGATACAATAGGAATCAGCTTGGTTTCATATTTTCCTTCCAGATATTGCGGAAGACTTAGAGGGAGTCCGGCACCGGAGAAAATGATATCTATTCCTTCTTCAAGTGCGGCTTTTACGAATTCCGCGTAATTTGTCAATGCAACCATTATATTAACGCCAATAATACCTTTCGTTTTTTCTCGGGCTTTTCTTATCTCACTTCTTAGCCTTGAAATATTGGCTTCGAGAAATTTAGTTGAAAAATCGTAGTCCAGCATTCCTAAACCTGCAGCAGCGATGACACCTACACCGCCTTCATTTGCCACTGCCGATGCAAGACCTGACAGTGATATGCCAACTCCCATGCCTCCTTGAATAATAGGAAGTCTTGCAGTCAGATTACCTATTTTCAATTCTTTTAGCGAACTTATGCTCATAAAAACCTCCCGTATAGTTATTACATCATAAATTCTTTTGAATTTATGATTGTGCCATGTGCGTTTTTGGCAAAGCCAAAATAATCGCACGGCATTTAAATAAGAGATATAATGTGCGCTTGAGCACATTATATCATAATTATTACCTTACAATGTAGTATACCATAACATATGAATTGTGAATATCTAAGTTTTTTGTAGTTCAGATTTTGGGTGAGTCACGCCGGTTACTATATACATATATTGAATTAGGATAAGTTGACAAGCACTGGAGGGTTGGTACATGGTAAAAGTAATTGTAGACAGTTCTTGTGATCTGCCGGGTGAGCTGATGGAGGAATATGAAATAAAGTCAGTATCCCAAAGAATTTATCTTAATGACAAGGAGTATCTGGACAAGGTCACCATAAATTCTAAAGAGGTGTATGAGGCAATGAAGAAGGGAATTATTCCTCAGACATCTTTGCCGAGACCAATGGAGATTTATAATCTGTTCAGGCAATGCTGTCAGAATGGAAATGACTTTATATTTATTTCTATTTCCTCAAAGTTCTCGGGTACTTATCAATTGGCTGTTTCTTTGATAGAACAGCTTCAGGGATATTGTGACAATATAAGAATGAGGGCCATTGACTCCAAGAGCGGCTCAACGGCAATCGGTTTGATGGCACTACAAGCAGCAAGGCTTGCAAGAACAGGAATTGGATTTGATACGATAGTCGAGGAAATATGTGAACTTGCAGAGCATGTGGAGCACATTTTTATGGTGCAGGATCTGAGCTGGCTTATAAAAGGGGGAAGAATCAGCAGAACCGAAGGAATAATCGGAAATATACTTAATGTAAAGCCTATTCTGCATGTAAAGGACGGGGCTGTAGAAGTCCTGGAAAGGGTCAGAGGCAGAAAAAAGGCTCTTGATACCATTGTAGATATTATGGAAGAGAGAATAAAGGATTTCCCTGACCAGACAATAGGAATCGGATATGCCTATGATGAGGATATCGCATATGAGCTTGGGGAAATGATTATTAAGAGACTTGGGAACAAGGATATTATGATGAACGAAATCGGGGCTGCTATGACCAGCCATTTAGGAATAGGAGGAGTAGGGGTATTCTTTTTTAACAAGAAGCCGGATCTTTATATGGAATGGGAGGCATAAACATGATACAATGTTGGTAATCTATACAATTAAAGAAGGTGAGATTTTTATGTCCCTTCAAGTTGGTTTCGATAACAATTACACTCCACTGAACAATAGATATGGATCAGGAGCATCCTGTCAAATTGCGCTGCCTTCTGAACAGACGACGGGAAGCATTCAAAATGAAAAGCAGATGAAGAAAATAGGTGCAATAGAATGTCAAACCTGTAAGAATCGCAAGTATGTCGACGGATCCGATGACGCCGGAGTATCCTTCAAGACCCCTACCCATGTTTCACCGGAAAACTCAAGGGCAGCGGTAACTTCCCATGAGCAGGAGCATGTTTCCGGAGAAGGCGCAAAAGCGCGGGCAGAAGGGCGGAAGGTTGTGTCACAGTCTGTACAGATATTTACGCATGTGTGCCCGGAATGCGGAAAGGTATATACTTCGGGTGGGAAGACCACTACAACCACAAAAGCTGATAACAAGAATACCGATTATTTCATCGATAATATGAAAA
>JAQVFD010000207.1 GCA_028697435.1 Clostridiaceae bacterium | reverse complement strand
GACAAATTGTGTCTGCGGTAACAAGGAGATTGCAAACGGTACAAAAAGAAGACAAATACCGGGCAGCATATCTTTTGTGCCCTCTGCGGCAGGGCTCATAATAGCATCAGCCGTAGTTAGGGATATTTTAAAATAATATTGACAAATATTATATATATATTATAATGTAATTAGGGTACCGGTACGGGGTATGGGAGGCGATGAATTGGATAGCATTGAAGTCAGTAAAGAAGACATCCTGAACAGGATGAAAAAGATTGAGGGTCAAACAAAAGGGATACAAAAAATGATTATGGAAGATAAATGCTGCGGAGACATAATGGTTCAGATTTCGGCAATAAGGTCTGCAATAAACAAAGTCGGCGGACTTATTATGGATAGATATATAAAGCAGTGTATGAAGGAATCCCTTGAAGATCAAAACAGTGAGAAGAGAATTGAAGAAGTAATCGAAACAATTGTAAGATATGTCAAATAAAAGGACTGATATACGTTTATGAGAGAAATAGGAAAAGTAGTAAAAATAGAAGATGATCAGGCAACGATTTTATTTGTCAGAGGTACAGCCTGCGGCGATTGCGGAAAATGTCAGGTTGGTAAGGATAGGCTTGAAATGGTTATGACTGCTGACAACGATGTGGGAGCTCAAGTTGGTGATGAAGTTGAAATAGAACTGGAAAACATGAACTTCATGACTGCAGTTACTATTGCATATGGTTTTCCTCTGCTTGCACTTACAGTAGGTATATTTGCCGGATACTATGGTTTCTTGTCACTGGGTTTTGAGGAAAACATAGCGCAGGCAATCGGTGCAGGATTGGGACTTGCTTCGCTGGCTGTTTCCTATATTATTATAAAATATAAAAATGAGTCTATCAGTAAAATGAAAAAATTCAAACCGGTCATAATAGGAATCAGAACTAAAGTAAGTATATAATGGAATTGCTGCATTTGTTTATTAATTTAAATAGCCGATCTATTGGATAAAATATATATTAATCTGTAAGATAATTCACAGCAGATTTGAAAGGAGTATAATAATTGGGCAAGAATATAAAAATAGTTAACCAAAGTAATTTTGATAATGAGGTATTAAAGTCAAACAAGCCTGTGCTGGTTGATTTTTGGGCAGCTTGGTGCGGTCCCTGCAGAATGGTAGCACCTGTCATTGACCAACTGGCTGATGAATATGAGGGCAAGATTGAAATAGCAAAGGTAAATGTTGATGAGAACCCTGACCTTGCGGGCAGGTATGATATTATGAGTATTCCATCAGTATTTCTCTTTGATAACGGCAGTAAGGTTGACGGAGTTATTGGAGCAAGACCAAAACAGGCATTTGATGATATGCTGAAGAGACATATATAAGAATAATGCGTCGCAGACGCATTATTCTTCAGTCACGGGTTGCGAGTCACGAGAATTAGGGTAGGACTTCGAAGCCCTTCCCTAATATAGCGACTAGCGACTAATGACTATCGACTGAAGAATGCGACCCATTCTTCTTTTTTCCGTAAGAAAATAGTTTTGATAAATGCAGGAATTTTTAATTTAAAGGCGTATTTATACTATGGTACGATAAAATATCAAATATGTCTATTAATGTAATTTACTAGATAAATGAATCAAAGTGGGAGGGCAGTACATATGAAAATTGATAGTGTTAAAGCTTTTGACAGAGAAATCGCCGATGCGATTTTGAAGGAGCTTGGCAGGGAAAGGAGCAAAATAGAGCTCATAGCTTCAGAAAATTTTGTATCCTCAGCTGTTTTGGAAGCACTTGGTACAGTGCTTACAAATAAATATGCAGAAGGATACCCATGGAAAAGGTATTATGGCGGTTGTGAGTACGTGGATATTGTCGAAGATCTGGCAAGGGACAGGTTTAAAGCCTTGTTTGGGGCGGAACATGCCAATGTGCAGCCTCATTCAGGTTCAAGTGCCAATCAAGCGGTCTATTTCAGTGTATTGGATCACGGAGATACAGTATTGGGAATGGATCTTTCTCATGGCGGGCATTTAACCCACGGCAGCCCTGTTAATGTATCCGGTAAATTTTATAAATTTATTCATTACGGTGTATCACAAGATACGGGTATGATTGATTATGACAATGTCAGAGAGATTGCTAAGAAAAATAAGCCGAAGATGATAGTTGCGGGAGCAAGTGCATATTCAAGAAGTCTGGATTTTAAGGCTTTTAAAGAGATAGCAGATGAGGTAGGAGCTCTCTTGATGGTAGATATGGCGCATATTGCAGGAATCGTTGCAGTTGGATTGCATCAGAGTCCCGTTCCTTATGCAGACTTTGTTACAACAACAACTCATAAAACCTTAAGAGGTCCCAGGGGCGGTGCTATACTGTGCAAAGAACAATATGCAAAGGCCATAGATAAATCCGTATTTCCAGGAATGCAGGGAGGACCGCTTATGCATGTGATTGCGGCTAAAGCGGTATGTTTTAAAGAGGCAATGAGTGAGGACTTTAAAGGATATATAGAGCAGGTGCTTAAGAATGCTAAAGTTCTGGCAGCTTCGTTGATGGATAGAGGTTTTGATATAGTATCCGGAGGTACCGATAACCATCTGATGCTACTTGACCTTAGGAACAAAGGCATAACAGGTAAAGACACAGAAAGGCTGCTTGATGATATCGGGATAACAACAAACAAGAATACAATTCCCTTTGACCCGCAGAGCCCTTTTATTACCAGTGGATTGAGGATTGGTACACCAGCAGTGACTACAAGAGGGTTTAAGGAAAATGATATGAAGGAAATTGCTGATATAATATCTGCTGCAATTACAAATCCGGAATCAAGAAATCAATGCAGCAGCAGGGTAAAAGCTTTATGCGACAATCATCCGCTTTATCCGGATTTTGAATAAACCGAATCAGGTATTATAGAACGGGTAACACTAAAGACACAAAAATCCACAGAATTCACGGCGGGAAAAGCAGAAATTCGCCGTGGTTTTCGTGTAAATCCCGTGTGTTCAGTGTTACCTGTTACCTTTTTATTTGTGAGGTAATGATATGACAATGAATTTAATCTACAAATCAATTATCGATACAATATTAAAAAACATAGACATCGGTATACATGTAATTGATAGCTCCGGAAAGACGATTATTTACAATCAGGCAATGGCAGATATGGAAGGGCTGGATATCAATGAAGTCATGGGCAATAGCATATTGGATATTTTCCCCAGCTTAACCTCTGAGACCAGTACTCTATTGACAGTGCAGAAAACAGGAAAGCCAATATACAATAGATATCAGACATATTTGAACAATAGGGGTAAACAGATAAGTACATTAAACAGTACCTTGCCTATAAAAATCTCCACCGGTAAGAATGGGGCTCTTGAAATTGCAAAGAATATAACAAAAGAGAAGGAGCTGTCAGATAAGCTTGTATATTTGCACCAGGAACTTGCAAGCAAAGATATAGATGATACAAATCTGAAAGGTTACACCTTTAAAAACCTCATCGGGGAAGATGAAAAGTTCCTTAGTGCGGTAGAAATAGCAAGAAAAGCAGCTATGTCATCATCTACAGTTTTAATTTATGGTGAGACAGGTACCGGGAAGGAACTTTTTGCCCAGAGTATACATAATGGAAGCAGCAGGAAACATAAGCCGCTAATAGCACAAAACTGTGCGGCATTGCCCGAATCGCTTCTGGAGGGAATACTGTTCGGAACAGTTAAGGGAAGTTTCACCGGTGCTATAAACAGACCGGGGCTTTTTGAACAGGCAAATGGAGGAACGCTTATGCTGGACGAAATAAACTCCATGGGCCGCCAGCTTCAAGCGAAGCTTTTGAGAGTTTTGCAGGAAGGGTATGTAAGAAGAATCGGGGGTCTTTCAGATATACCTATTGATGTCAGGATATTGGCGACAACCAATGAGGATCCTTTAACAATACTTCAAAAGGGAATTCTAAGGAAAGACTTGTATTATCGGCTTAATGTCATATCTATAAATATACCCCCCTTGAGGGAAAGAGAATCGGATATTCTGCTATTGGCGGAACATTTTATCAAGAAGTACAACAATATACTGCAAAAAGATATATGGTATGTCTCAAATGAGGTAAAGGAAGCGTTCCGGGATTATGATTGGCCGGGAAATGTAAGGGAATTGGAGAATATCATTGAAAGTGCAATTAATATGATTAATAATGGTCATGTAATTAAGGCAGAGCATATCTCACAGGAA
>JAQVFD010000206.1 GCA_028697435.1 Clostridiaceae bacterium | reverse complement strand
TTATCTATTAATTTGGAAATCATGATTATGTTAATAAGTATTGCATTATTAATACTTGGGATATCAGTTACAGACGAAATATTTAAGGCTACAATACATGCAACATATAATACAATACCTGTTTCAGCAGTATGGTTATATGCATCCTTCCCGGTGGGAGCAGTTGCATCAATTATTCATCTGATTGATAAAGTATTAAAACTATTATCTAAAAATAATAATTCATAATATTAAGTAAGTATATATTGGCATTTAGTTTGAAAAAAGATTAATTATGATAGAGGTGAGATCGTGGGAACAACATTGATGATTGTTTTCGCCATATTAATGGCAATAGGTGTACCAATTGCTGTTGCTATGATGTTTGGATCGATAATAGCAGTTGTATTATCAGATAAGTTTACTCTTGTTTCTGTAATACACAGAATGGTAGCAGGGGTGGACTCTTACATACTGCTTGCCATACCTTTTTTTATACTTGCGGGAAACTTAATGAATACCGGAGGAGTTACAAAGAAGCTATTCAGATTTGCATCTGTTCTTGTAGGTCATATTCCGGGAGGATTGGCTCATTCAAATGTTGTAGCAAGTATAATATTTGCCGGTATGTCGGGATCAGCCGTTGCTGATGCAGGAGGGCTGGGACAGGTTGAAATACAGGCAATGCGCGAAGAAGGCTTTGATGATGAATTCAGTGCAGCAGTTACTTCTGCTTCCTCCACAATAGGTCCTATTATTCCTCCCAGTATCCCAATGGTTATATATGGTGCTATGGCTGAAGTTTCTGTGGGTGCTCTGTTTATGGCAGGGTTTATTCCGGGAATAGTGATGGGATTACTTACAATGGTTATTATCTTTTTTATAGCTAAAAAGAGAAACTATCCGGTACAACCGAAGCCTACCTTAAAGGTAGTATTTGAATCCTTTAAAGAATCTTTTCTGCCGCTTATGACACCTGTTATTATTATCGGCGGAATGTGGACAGGGATATTTACACCAACAGAAGCTGCTGTAGTAGCTTCAATATATTCTCTTATTTTGGCTACTTTAGTTTATAAAGAATTGAGCATGAAGGATTTATTTAAAGTATTTATTGATTCAGCTGTTTCTACTGCAACAATAATATTTATTATTATGGCAGCAACAGCTTTTTCATGGGTAACCGCAATGGAAGGGATACCGCAGGCTTTAGTATCAGGATTACTTAGCATTACGAATAACCCGTATGTAATTATCTTACTACTTAATATTGCATTCCTTATAGTAGGTATGTTTATGGAAAGCAATGCTGCGTTAACAATTTCTGTACCATTCCTGATGCCATTGATAAGTATTATGGGATTTGATCCTGTGCATGTAGGTTTATTTGTAATTTTGAACCTTATGATAGGATTGGTTACGCCTCCAGTTGGAATGTGTTTATTTGTGACCGCAAAAGTTGCTAAGGTAAAGTTGGAAGCTTTGTATAGAGAAATATTGCCTTTCTTAGTGCCATTGTTAGCAGTACTATTTTTGATTTCATATTTCCCGGAAATTGTACTATTTCTTCCAAGGGTAGTAATGGGATATGGCATCTGATGTGAGGATTTTGAATTATGATAAAAAGAGATGAGTATGTCAGGCATCAAAAAGAAGCTCTTGAATATATAGAAAAAGCTAATGTAGTCATAAGTAATGAAGAAAAAGAGCAAATATCGGTAAATGATTTTGGGCTTAATGATCTTGCAAATCAGGGGGCTGAGATTCTTACTTTTTTTAATACCGATAGAATCAGCTATAAAATTATAGTCCTGCTACCGGGACAGACACTGCCGGAGCACTGGCATCCCCCTATGGGGGATGATCCCGGCAAGGAAGAAATAATGCGAGTACGATCGGGTGAAGTATATCTATATGTATCCGGTGAACCGACAGAGAATATTAAAGCAAAGGTTCCGAAGAAAAGTGCCGAATATTATACAGTGTATCATCAAATAACTATGAGACCCGGCGAACAGGTAATATTGAATCCGGGTGTTATACACTGGTTTCAGTCCGGCCCTGAAGGAGCAGTTATAGATGATTACTCTACATGTGCCAGAGATATATTAGATGGTTTTACAGATCCTAATGTAAAAAGGATTACTGAAATCGAAGAATAAAGTTGGTTTGCAGTAATAAAGAAAAAAATTAAAGATATTTTGATATTGAATGAAAAAGGTGAGAATATGGATTCATATAATAAAGTGGAATACCTAGAGAAAAAGGCAAAAGAGCTTAGGAAGACAATTATTGATATGATTTATCATGCTCAGTCAGGTCATCCGGGGGGATCTCTTTCTATTGCGGACATTGTTACTGCCCTTTACTTTGACGAGCTCAATATCGATCCTAAAAATCCAAAATGGGAAGAAAGAGATAGAGTAATACTGTCAAAAGGACATGTATGCCCTGCTATATATGGAGCACTGGCCATGAAAGAGTACTTTCCCTACGAAGAAATCTATACGCTTAGGAAAATAAACTCGCGTCTCCAAGGGCATCCTGACATGAAAAAGACTCCCGGATTGGATATGACCACGGGTTCTCTGGGACAGGGTCTGTCTGTTGGAGTAGGTATGGCTATAGCAGCAAAATTTGATAAAAAGCCATATAGGACATTTGTAATATTAGGTGACGGTGAACTTCAGGAGGGACAGGTGTGGGAAGCTGCAATGAGTGCCGCTAAGTATAAGCTGGATAACCTTATTGCGTTTGTTGATGTCAATAATCTTCAAGTAGACGGTTGTTGTGACGATATAATGTCTGTTAAGCCTATTGTGCCAAAATGGAAGGACTTTGGCTGGGAGGTTTTCGAAATTGACGGTCATAATATGGAGGCTATAGTTAAAACCCTGGAGGAAATCAAGAATGTTAAAGGCAAGCCTATTTGCATTGTTATGAATACCATTAAGGGTAAGGGTGTAAGCTATATGGAGGGCGTATGCAAATGGCATGGACAGGCTCCTAATACTGAAGAATATAATATAGCTATTGAAGAGATTATGAGGTGATTATCATGGAAAAAAAGGGCACCAGAGACGCATTTGGAGAGGTATTATGCGAATTAGGACGTGAGAATGATAAAATATTTGTAATAGACGCAGATATATCGGCATCTACAAAGACAACAAAGTTTTATGAATTATTTCCTGATAGGGCTTTCGACATTGGAATAGCCGAACAGAATGCAGCAGGTATAGCAGCAGGATTAGCTACAACCGGTAAAATACCATTTATAAGCACGTATGCGGTTTTTGGAAGTATGAGGATGCTGGAACAGATCAGGACATCTATATGTTATCCCAATCTTAATGCAAAAATTGCTGTCAGCCACGGTGGGCTAACTCCCGGAAATGACGGGCCTACTCATCAGGCTATAGAGGATTTTGGAATAATGAGATCAATTCCCAACATGACAGTTATTATGCCCGGGGATTACTATGCTGTAAAAAAACTGGTAAGAAAGGCAGCAGAAATGTATGGCCCCGTTTATCTTAGATTCACAAGAGATTCAATTCCCGTAATATATACTCCTGAAGATGAATTTGAAATCGGAAAAGGGAAAAGAATAAAGGAAGGTAACGATATAAGTATCATAGCAATAGGTGATATGGTCTATGCAGCTTTGCAGGCCGCAGAGAAATTGAATGAAATGGGAATCAGTGCAGAGGTAATTGATATGCACACTTTAAAACCATTGGATGCAGACATTGTAAAAGAGGCAATCGATAAGACAGGTAAAATAATCACAGTGGAAGACCATAATATTATTAACGGTCTTGGAAGTGCTATATCTGAAGTAGTGGCAGAAACGGGAAAAGGAATTGTAAGACGTGTTGGAATAAATGATACTTTTGCGGAGTCGGGAGAGTATACACTGCTTTTGGAGAAATATGGTCTGGATAGTAATAATATTGTAATAAAGGCCAAGGAGATTCTTAGATTGTAAAAGTATATTTGAAGAATGTATTTGAGGTGTTCATATGAAAAACTATCTAATTGGCATAGATATAGGTACACAAAGTCTTAGAGCAGGAATCTTTGATTTTTCGGGTCAAGCCGTGGCTTTTTCATCAAAAGACTATGATACATATCATCCTCAGGTGGGCTGGGCAGAACAGGATGCAGAAGATTGGTGGGAATGTGCTAAAATATGTACCCGGAAAGCACTTCAAAAAGCCGGAATAAGCCCGGAAGATATAGCAGGTATAAGTTATGATTC
>JAQVFD010000014.1 GCA_028697435.1 Clostridiaceae bacterium | reverse complement strand
ATTATATATACATTCAAAGCCTTTTTTTGAAAAGCCAATGTTTTCAAGGTTTTGCGCCATATGCTTCTCCCTGTACAAGTAATAAGGATGCATATCCATGCTCTTAAGGAACTCTTTTGTGTATTCCATCATACCGGATACGTTTTCATCCTTGTGCAAGGCTCCCTCAGTATATTTTTCATTAAAAACCGAAGCCCTCTTAAGTGACATAGTATGTACTGTGACACTTTCAGGATCAAGTTTCTTTATTTCTCCCAAGGTATGTATCAGTTCTGTTAATGTTTCCCCCGGAAGTCCCAATATTATGTCCATATTGATATTGTTAAAGCCGACGCTTCTTGCCAGCATGAAACTTTCCAGAACCTGTCCCGTATCGTGATCTCTCCCTATTCGCCTCAGGGTAGCATCGTTCATAGTTTGGGGGTTAATGCTTATCCTGCTTATATTGTTCTCATGTAATACATGAAGCTTTTCTATTGTTATGGAATCAGGCCTGCCTGCCTCGCAGGTAAATTCCTCTTCTTGTCTCCCGAAGCTTTGGTTGATGCACTTAATCAGCCTTTCAAGCTGCTGTTCATTCAATGCAGTGGGAGTACCCCCACCGATGTATATAGTCTGCACCCTAAAGCCTTTTATGCTTAAAAATTCCGAAACTCTCCGGATTTCCTCCATAAGGCTTATTAAATAGGGTTCCACATATTCCCTGTATACATTTATAGAATTTGAAGTAAATGAACAGTAACCGCACCTACTGGGGCAAAAAGGTATTCCTATGTATATACTTATTACTTTATTATTATAAGGGTATATAAAAGGTCTTTCAATACCCGCAATTTCAACTGCCAATTCAGCCCTATCCCTGCTAATCAGGTATTCTTCAATCAGTTTGTCCGGTATATCCGTTACAGGAACTGCATTATTCATAAGCTCATGAACAATTTTAACAGGTCTGATTCCGGTCAGCATTCCCCATGGATATTCCTTTCCAAATACAGTTGCCATAAGCTTGTACATAGACTTTTTAACTAAATGCTTCAGGGCTTTATTGTTATCCCCCTCTATGCCGCTTTCCAGCCTTACCTCCTCTTTCCTTTGCAATTCCTGAAATGTCGAGGTGCATATTATATTTCTATCGGTTATATCCAACCGGCTTGTGATATAAACATTATTATCCTGCAAAAAGCTTTGGCTGTCAGCCAAAGCTCCCTCAGACCTTAATATTTCGCACTTGCCGAAATACATTCTTATAATATCGGCAGCTTCATTACAATAATCATGATTAACCAGTCTGATTTCAATCATAGTTTCCTCTAAAGCTCATCATTGTATATTTGATTCTTAACCTCCGAAATAAAATCTGATGCTATTCCAAATGCCGAGGCTATTTCATAATCTTCCATTCCGGATTCTATCATATCAATAAGCTCATTATATTCCTGATACATCCTATTTTTATGCTTGCCGGGCAAAATTCTCTTAGAAGACTTATTCATAAAAAAACCTCCTCAATATATAGGTATTTATTTGTTAGTCTTTCCTTTTGCCTCAAGCATATTCATCTTATAACAAATCAAACAAAGCTGTTTTCCTGCTTTTCGTGTAATATTGTTGTTGAAGGTCCGTGACCGGGATAGACTCTTGTGTCATCAGGCAGTATAAAAAGCTTTTCCCTTATTGATTTTATTAGCTCAGTCATGGATCCCCCATATAAATCAGTCCTCCCGACCGAGTCTTGAAATAATGTATCTCCTGAAAACAATACGCTGTCACAATAAATGCTTATACCTCCCAGTGAGTGTCCAGGTGTGTGTATTATCTTGAGCTTAGTTTCCCCCAATTCAAGTACTTCTCCGTCTTTAACGAACTTGTCCGACGTCATTTCAATCCCTGCTCCGCCCATCATACTCGAAAAGTTCTTGCTTTTGCTCTTTAACATATCATTATCTTCCCTATGTAAGCATATCACGGCATTGGAGTATTCTTTCAGTTCCTTCAGCGCACCTATGTGATCTCCGTGGGCATGGGTTAGTATAATATATTTAACACTTAATCCGTTATTTTCAATATAGCTTTTTATTTCGGAAAAATCCCCGCCGGGATCAATTACTGCCGCTTCTTTTGTGTTCTCGTCATGCACTATATAACAGTTAGTTTGATATATACCTACCGGTAACCTTTTATACTTCATTTATAATTCTATCCTTTCTATATTAACTTTTCGCTGTCAACTATTATTGTGACAGGTCCGTCATTTTCTATATTTACATTCATATGCGCCTGAAAGGTTCCTGTTTCAGTCTTAACACCAAGCTCCCTGCACTTTTTGACAAGCTCATTGTAAAGCTCTTCTGCCTTTTCAGGTCCGGCTGCATTAATAAAGCTCGGTCTTCTGCCTTTCCTGCAATCTCCATACAGTGTAAACTGAGACACTACAAGTAATTCGCCCCCGACATCCATAAGAGAAAGATTCATTTTTTCATTATCATCTTCAAATATCCTTATATTCACTATCTTGTCTACCATATACAGTAAATCTGCTTCGGTATCCTTGCCGTTTACACCTAATAAAACGACAAAACCTTTGCCTATGCTTCCTACGATTTTCTCATCGACAGCAACACTTCCGCTGTTAACCCTTTGTATAACCGCCCGCATAATTTACCTCCTATCCGTCAATCATACTCCATAGCCCTGCCCTAGTGCCTGACGCCTTGGCGTCACTGCTTCGCTCTGAATACGTCTATTACACCTTCGATTTTTCTGAACTTTCTTATAAGTTTATTCAACTGCTCTATATCATTAATTTCCAGAATAAAATTTACTATTGCGATTTTATCCTTTGTTGTTCTCGAATGAAAGGAACCGATATTAACTTTACTTTCATCAATAATTGAAGTTACTTCAGCAAGCAGCCCCTTTCGGTCTGTTGCCCTTATTTCCACATCGGCATTATATGATACTTTCGTCTGGGTGTTCCATTCTACTTCTATAAATCTTTCTTCCTCACTCATAAGGCCTGCTACATTCGGACAGTCTTTCTGGTGCACCGATACTCCTCTGCCCTTGGTAATATATCCGACAATTTCATCACCGGGCACCGGATTGCAACATTTAGAGAATCTAATTAATAAGTTCTCCACACCCTTTACCTTAACCCCGGTGCTATTATACCTTTTCTTTCTTTCCTGAGCTCTCTCAACCTGGCGTTCAATACTTTCTTCGGTTGTCTCTTCAAGTTTCTGGGTTTTTCTGAATTCTTCCTTCAGCTTTGTTATTATTTGATTGGGGGTCAAGCCTCCAAAGCCAATGGATGCATACATATCCTCCAAAGTGTGAAGGCTGAATTTCTTGTAAATAGCCTCCACCCATTCCGGTTTCATCAATTGTATGGTAGTATATCCGTTTCTCCGTATTTCTTTTTCCAGCAGTTCTTTTCCCTTTTGGATGTTTTCTTCTCTTCTTTCCTTCTTAAACCACTGTTTTATCTTATTTTTAGCTTGTGAGCTTCTTACTATTTTCAGCCAGTCCCTGCCGGGTCCGTTGGGAATGGCAGATGTAATGACTTCTACAATATCTCCGTTCTGAAGTTTATAATCCAGCGGAACTATTCTTCCGTTTATTTTTGCTCCTATACATCTGTTACCTATTTGGCTATGAATCTTATATGCAAAATCGATAGGAGTCGAATCTACCGGCAAGTCTACCACATCACCCTTTGGTGTAAATACATATACTTCATCCGTAAACAAGTCTACTTTCAAAGTTTCCATGAACTCTCTCGTATCCTTGATATCATTCTGCCATTCAAGCATCTGTCTCAGCCATTTCAGCTTCTCATCAAACTCTGATTGTGAGGCCCTGCCCTCTTTATATTTCCAATGTGCTGCAATACCTATTTCAGATGTCTTGTGCATCTCCCATGTCCTAATTTGCACTTCAAAGGGCTGCCCGTCCGAACCAAGCAAGGTAGTATGAAGGGACTGATACATGTTTGGCTTAGGCATAGCAATGTAATCCTTGAATCTACCCGGTATGGGCTTCCATAAAGTATGCACTATACCCAGCACTCCGTAGCAATCCTTTACAGTGTCGACAATTATCCTTACTGCTGTCAGATCGAATATCTGTTCAAAACTTTTATTCTGATAATACATTTTTCTGTATATGCTGTAGAAGCTTTTCGGTCTTCCCTCAATATGCGCATCTATCCCTACTTCTTTGAGCTTTTCTGTAAGGATTTCCATAACGTGATTTATTTCGTCTTCTCGTTCCTTCCTCTTTTTTGCAACCTTGTCTACCAATTCATAATATCCTTTTGGTTCAAGATATCTTAGGGCTAAGTCCTCCATTTCCCACTTTACCTTTGATATACCCAACCTATGAGCAATGGGAGCATAAATTTCCATTGTCTCTCTGGCTTTCTCCTTCTGCTTTTCGGGGGGAAGGAATCTTAAAGTACGCATGTTGTGAAGTCTGTCGGCAAGCTTTATCATTATAACTCTTATGTCCTTAGCCATAGCTATAAACATCTTCCTTAAGCTTTCCGCCTGCTGTTCCTCTTTTGTCTTATATTCCAGCCTTCCTAATTTTGTTACTCCGTCAACAAGCATCGTAATCTCTTCGCCAAAAAGGTTTTTGCAATCCTCATAGGTGCATTTTGTGTCTTCAATTACATCATGAAGCAGACTTGCAGCAATAGTAATATTGTCCATATTAAGTTCGGCCAGAATCATTGCCACTTCCAAAGGATGAAAAATATAATCCTCCCCGGAAACCCTCTTCTGACCAATATGCGCCTGGGCAGCATAATTATAAGCCCTTTCAACAATTTCCGTATCACTGGATGGATTATACTTTTTGATTATCTTCAACAAATCATCTAACATAAAATCACCAACCTTGGGGTTCATGTAATGGGCTGCGTATTAGAATACTACCAAAAAAGCTGGTATCCCAGCTTTCATTTATTCACATTTATTTTAGTATATATTGCTTCAATTATCAATTATAATTAAGATCTCAAATGTCAATATTTTATCATTGAACTTATATCATAATCCTTTAAATTTTCTCTTCCTTTTAAATCCTCTAATTCAATAAGAAAAGCAATGTGAACTACTTTCCCTCCAAGCTGCTCCACCAGTTTAACTGCGGACCTGACAGTGCCGCCGGTTGCAAGAAGGTCATCCACTATGGCTACTCTTGTATCTTTTTTTATTGAATCCTTATGAATCTCCAAAGCATCCATGCCATATTCCAGTTCATATTCATATCTTGCTGTTTCTGACGGGAGCTTCCCTGGTTTTCTAACCGGAACAAATCCTATACCAAGCTCATATGCAACAGGTGCTCCAAATATAAATCCCCTGGCTTCAGGTCCTACAATGATATCAACATCTAATTCTCTCAGCTTATCTGCAATAGCTTTCACAGAATACTTAAAGGCATCTCCCTCTTTCAAAAGAGTTGTCACATCTTTAAAACTGATGCCCTTCTTCGGAAAATCTTCAATTGTCCTTATATACTTCATCAGATCCATAATTACTAACCTCACTTATCAATTAATAAACCTTATATCTTTAACGTTTAACTGCACACTTTCTGTTCCGTTCCACAGATTATTCTCAATACTACATATTATATCAATTTTTTTCCCGATTTGTAATGTTTTTTGCATATTTCCAAAATTAAAAGCTATGCACTTTATTTCATTTACACCATCATGAACTTTGAGGGAAAGATGCTTATTCTCAATACCCACCCCTTTAGAAGATACGACTGTAAGATCCCTATACACAAAAAGCGGAATTGTATTGCCTGTGCCAAAGGGTTCCATAAGTTTCATCCGCTTTACTGTATCAAGTGAAATATCTTCGGGCATAAGTTTATAATCTACAATAATTTCCGATAAGAGTTTTTCCTTACCCAGGATACTTTCAACTTCAATATTCATCTTCTCCCTGAGCTCATCTATACAATCAGTCCTTATTGTAAAGCCTGCGGCCATTTCATGCCCTCCATACCTTTCAAAAAGGTAACTGTACTTTGACATTGCTTCAAAAATATTGAATCCCGGTATACTTCTCGCAGATCCTTTACTGAATTCTCCTTCGCAAGTCATAATAAATGCAGGAAGATAAAACCTGTCTACCAATCTTGATGCTACAATACCTATAACCCCTATATGCCAGTTCTCGTTGCAGAGTACCAATACCTTATCCTTATCTATATCTAACGTTTCTTCAACTATTACTTCTGCACTGTTCAGTATTTGATTCTCTATTGTCTGACGCATTCTATTGTTAAAATCAAGCTTACCGGCTATCTCCATTGCCTTTTCTTCACTATCAGTCAGAAATAGTTCAACACAATCAGCAGCATCTGATATTCTGCCTGCTGCATTTATTCTGGGAGCAAGCATGAAGGCAACACTAAATGTGGTCAGCTCCTTATTTGTTAACCCGCATACAGTAAGAAGCGCTTTTATTCCCTGATTATTCGAATTCCGGATCTTCAAAAGACCATTCTTGACTATAGTACGGTTTTCATTCAATAAAGGGACTACATCTGCTATTGTCCCAATTGTAACAATATCCAAAAGTTCTTCTGCATATGGGGAACGATCTATCCGGATAAGCAATGCTTGTATAAGCTTAAATGCAACTCCTACTCCGGCTAAGTCTTTGAATGGATAGCTGCAGCCGGGCTGATGAGGATTAATGATGCTAAAAGCCTTAGGTAATTCTTCCTCGCACTTATGGTGATCTGTTATTATGATTTCTATTCCCAATCCATGAGCATAATCAACTTCCTCATTGGATTTTATTCCGCAGTCAACAGTGATAATAAGGCTTACTCCCATTTCATTAATTTTGTCTATGGAGTTGAGGCTTAGACCATAGCCCTCTTCTATCCTATTCGGTATGTAATACACTACATCGGCTCCCAGTTCCTTCAATGTCTTAATCATTATTGCGGTTGAAGTAATACCATCTACATCGTAGTCACCATAAACACATACTCTCTCTTTAACTCGGGCTGCTCTTAAAATCCTGTCTACTGATTGCTCCGTTCCCTTTAACAGGTAAGGGTCATAAAGGGTGCTCAAGTCAGTGTTAAGAAAGGCTCTTGCTTTTGAGACAGTATCGATACCTCTATTTATCATAGCTCTGACAAGAATCTCAGGCAGTTGAAATTCCTTCGATAAAAGCTCAAGGTTATCCATGCTTTTGTTATAAGTTGTCCATTTCTTGTTCAATATTTCATCACATACCTTAAAAATTACTCTATATTCATTTTATCAATATCTTCAATTGTTTGAGGCTTTTCCAGCATAACCGGTTCTTTTGCATTTTGCTTTTCGTTTACAGTCGCTGTTTTTTCCTGCTCAAACTTTTTAAGTTCATCCTTCAGTCTTCTGTTTTCAACTGACAACTCCTTAATTTTGAATTGATGCTTTATTCTTCTTATTACGTCGAATGGAAGCATAATCAATACACCGATCAATGCAGAGCAAAGGATTACAACGGCTTGCGAAAGGCTAACCTTATACCAAAGAAAATTTATTACAACTACCCCTGCATTTTGTACTGCAAAGAAAGCAATAAATACTGCAAAAACCAGTGAAATTACAATTGTAAACTGCATATACAACCCTCCATTAAATAATTTCGATCAATATCTATACAATAAATATAAGGCTTTTTATCCAATACTTCAACTATTTTCTGTCGGAAATGAGGTTACACAATATAAGAAGGGATATCGCAAACTACTTATTCAGCAGTCTCCAACATCCCCTTAATAACTTATCTTAATGAACTCAGCTTACTTTGAACCTTCGTCTCAGTGCTACCCATAAGGGACTTGCTAATAATACCGAAGAATAACAACCGCTTAATACCCCTACAATCATCGGAAATGCAATATCTTTTATAGCAGGTACACCCAGGAAATATAAAGCAAATATAGTAATCAAAGTAGTTAGGGAAGTATTGATTGATCGGGTGAGAGTCTGATTGACAGCTACGTTGACTATGCTATCATAATCCATCTTCCTGCTGCGTTCGCTCTTTATATTTTCTCTGATTTTATCAAAAATAACTATGGTAGCATTAATTGAATAACCTATTATCGTCAACAGTGCGGCAATAAATGTGCTGTTGACCGGTATCTGTAATACTGCATATGCCGCAACCATTATTAAAACATCATGTATTAGTGCTGTTAAAGAAGCCAGACCAAATCTCCATTCAAATCTGAAGGAGACATAAATCATTATCCCGAGAAAAGCAAGCAGTAATGCAGTAAGTGATTGCATAGCCAATTCCTTTCCTACGGTAGGTCCTATTGATTCAAAAGAAATATCTTTTGCTTCTATTGAATATTTGTCGGAAAAAGCTTTCATAATCTCTATCCTTTTCTCATTATCAAAGCTTATCTTAGTCCTTATAATAACCTGATCTTTATTTTGCCCTGCGTGGGTTATCGTTGCACTCGGATCGTATTTATCCATGATATCCCTTATTTCAGATACCTCAAAAGTCTTTCCTATATTAGCATGGATAGAGCTTCCCCCTGTGAAATCCATACCCAAATTCAAGCCGCCGTTTATTAGTAAGAATACAAGTCCTATTGCCAACAGGGTAAGTGATATTCCAAACCATATTTTCTTATATCCCATGACGTTAAGTGTTTTCATATTATTTCACTCCCCTTTCGCCAAAATACTTCATGCCTTTTAGCAAACCACCTTGGGTCAGTAGCTTCATCATAATCTTTGTAATTGTTATTGCGGTAAACATACTGATTATTACACCTACAATAAGTGTAACCGCAAAGCCTCGTATAGGTCCTGCACCAAAGTAGAACAGTATCGCACAAGCAATTATTGTAGTAAAGTTAGCGTCGAATATCGTAAGAAACGCTCTTCTGAAGCCGCTTTCTATTGATGCTCTTAATGTTTTTCCAAGCTGCAACTCGTCCTTTATTCTTTCAAATATTATAACATTTGCATCAACCGCCATACCCACCGAAAGAACCAACCCTGCTATGCCGGGTAATGTAAGGGTTGCCTTCAGTGCCGCCAACACAAATAATGTAAGAGTCAAATAGAGCACTAAAGTTATATCTGCAACCAAGCCCGGCAGCCTATAGTAAAATATCATAAAAAGGAAAACCAATAAAATCCCTATTGTTCCTGCATCAACGCTTTGTTCAAAAGAATTTGCACCCAACTGAGGTCCCACTGCTGTTACTGAAAGGGTCTCCAGTGGTACCGGAAGCGCGCCTGCCCTAATAAGTGTTGCAAGGTCACCTGCCTCTTCCATGGAGGCTGAACCTGTAATTACTCCTTTTCCGTCAGGTATTACACTTTTCACTTGAGGAAGTGATATAGGATTTTTATCAAGATATATTCCGATTATTTTACCGCGATTTCTTTCTGTAGCTTCGGCAAACTTCTTTGCTCCTTCCGGTGACAGTTCAAATGCCACTACAGGAGCTTGACCCAACCCGTCTTCGCTTGGTGCAAACTCTGCCTGAGCTTTCTTAACATCATTTCCGGTAATTATTACAGCTCCTGTTTCTTCTTCAATGAACTCCAACTGTGCTGTCTGTCCGATCAATTCCAAAGCCCTATCCGGATCTTGTATTTCAGGAAGCTGTACCTCTATCCTGTCTTCTCCCACTCTTGTGATAACCGGTTCGGTTACCCCTAAAGTATCTATACGTTCTCTTAATGTAGCAACAGCTCTTTCCATTTTCTCATCGTTTACCGGGTCATCCGGTTTGTCTTTTGCCTCCAGCAGTACTGTTACACCACCCCTTAAATCAAGACCCAGTTTGATAAGATCCGTAGCAGGTACAATTTCATATTTCCCTATATTAAGCCCGAAGAACGCTATATATGCAAAAAATGAAATTAACAAAACTATTGCAAGAAACAGTATTAGGCTCTTTGATTTCATTTGCTTATTCCCCCTTATTTGATTTCACAATGGATATTATATTACTTTTACAATTTTTAGTCAATGAAGAGAAGTATCCCCATTGTAAATATCAGACTTGCATATGTATTATTTACTTTTTATCTTTTTTTATCCAATCAGTGGATTACTTTTGAAGCTTTTCATATTCTTTTGAAAAAACTATATATTCTTCTGCAGAATGGCGGATCCTTTCTATTTCCTCGGATGTCAGCTCCCGTGCAACCTTTGCGGGATTCCCTATTACAAGTACTCCCGATGGAATCTCCTTGCCTGAAGTAATTAGCGAGTTTGCTCCTACTATTACATTATCTCCTATTCTTGCACCACCTAGTATTGCAGATCCCATACCAATCAAACAGTTGTTCCCTATTGAGCATCCATGTATTATAGCATTATGTCCGACTGTGACATTTTCACCGATAACTGTTTTATATTTATCTGTGCAGTGCACAATACAGCCATCTTGAAGATTAGTGCCTCTGCCGATAATTATTTCATTGACATCCGCCCTCACCACTGTATTATACCAGATGCTGCAATTTTCACCTATGAAGCATCTGCCTATAACTGTACTGTTTTCTGCAATAAATACATCTTTTTCTATACTTGGCTTGTAATGCTTGTACGATATAACCATATCATCCTCCATAAAACATGTATTAAGCAGTAACGCAGAGTTGCCTGAAAGCATTCCCTTACATTACTGCCTATGTACTATAATATATGTAATTCTAAATAGTATTCTTATGCGAAGTGCCTGACTTAATCCTGCCATTCTGAACATTTTCACATTTCTGATTTGCTACCGTACAGGAAGTCTTGCATGCTGACTGGCATGAGTTCTGACATTCTCCGCAGCCGCCATTCTGAACGCTTTCAGATAATGATCTGTTGTTTAGTGTTATTATATGCTTCATTTTGTACCTCCTCCAACTTTTGTCACTTTAATGATTATAGCATATTATACGTTTTCATTTCAATAAAAACTGAATTAATTAAGATTTACTCCGATTATTCCTCCTATTAATCCCACAACACTACCCATAAGAAGCTTTGCTGCAAAATACTTGTCAAGATTCAGGCTTTGCCCAAAACCCATACCCAGAGGTACCAGCAGCAATGTAAACACCAGTCCCAGGATTATTCCAAAAATCCAACCTTTTTTTTGAATTTTTCTGCCGCCAATAATGCTTGAAATCGTTATGCTTATTATCATTATCACCTGTATTGTCATGTTCATTGAAGAATCACTCATACTTGTGAAGGACAGTATTAGCGCATACAACATTATCAGTAAGAAAGACGCGCCAAAGCATATTCCCAGTGATTTTAAAAATATCCCATATATATTAATTACTTTTTCTTCTGCCGGTGGCTTCTTTGTATAGCTCTTAAATTTTCTCATAAAAATAACCCCCTATAGTATTTTTGCAAGGTTTGTTTTCTATAAATCTATTCGCTATAAGGGACATTTATTCTTATCTTTATGAAAATTCAAGGGATAAGAAGAAAAGTAACTTGTATCCAAGTTACTTTTCTTCACCGTTTTCTATGACTCTCCCCACTGCCCATCTTGCAACTCTGAGTTTTACTTTATCAGCTCCAACTTCCATTGTAAGCATATCTTCCTTGACACTAATTACTTTTCCATATAATCCGCCTATAGTTACAATTTCAGTACCCTCTTTTACACTATTTCTCATTTCCTGAGTTGCCTTTTCTTTCTTTTTCTGAGGTCTTATCAGAAAAAAATAAAAAGCAGCGATAACAACCGCATAGGGTAATATCCATCCAAACTGCTGCATGCTTTACATTCCTCCTTTCCTATCCTTTGTTCCACCAGTATACAACATAAATAAAATGCTGAAAATTTCTTAAATTAACATAAGAATTCAGGCACCAGTGGTTAAAAAAATTTCTAAATACTATTATTCAATAAATAAGTCTGAAATCCTTCCCAATATCTGTTTTTATTAATATTATTTTTCATATCCATATCTTTCAAAGAAGTCTTTCCTAAACTCAGTAAGTCTATCCTCCATAATAGCTTTTCTTATCTCAGACATAAGATTCTGAAGGAACCTGAGATTGTGAATGGTTGTAAGTCTGCCCCCCAGTATTTCTCCTGCCTTAATAAGATGGCTTATTTAGGCTCTTGAGAAGTTTCTGCAGGTATAACAGTCACAGTCCTCGTCTAATGGTCTGAAATCCTCACTGTATTCTGCATTTCTGACAACCAACTTTCCTTTTGAGGTCATCACAGTACCGTTTCTTGCAATTCTTGTAGGCAGCACGCAGTCAAACATATCAATTCCTCTTATAGACCCTTCTATCAGACAATCAGGGCTGCCCACCCCCATAAGGTACCTTGGCTTATCTGAGGGAAGCTCAGGTACAGTATATTCCAACACCTCATTCATTAATTCCTTTGGCTCACCGACGCTCAAACCTCCAATCGCATAGCCCGGTAAATCAACTTCAACAGTCCTTTTTACACTTTCAAGCCTTAGATCTTTATAGACACTTCCTTGTACTATTCCGAAGAGAGACTGCTTCTCAGTGTTATTATGTGTTTCCTTGCACCTTTTGAGCCATCTTTCAGTCCTTTCCATAGATTTTTTTGCATAATCATGCTCACAGGGATAAGGTGCACACTCATCAAAAGCCATTATAATATCTGCCCCAAGAGAATTCTCAATCTCCATCACATACTCAGGAGTAAACAAATGTCTGGAGCCGTCCAGATGTGATCTGAATTCTACACCTTCCTCCGATATCTTCCTCAACTCATTGAGACTGAATACCTGAAAGCCGCCGCTGTCAGTAAGAATAGGCTTATCCCAATTCATGAACCCATGCAGCCCTCCTGCTTTCTCTATCAGCTTGTGTCCCGGCCTTATATACAAATGATATGTATTACTGAGTATTATCTGCGCTCCGATATCTTTTAATTCATGAGGAGACATAGCCTTAACCGTGGCCTGAGTCCCAACCGGCATGAACACCGGAGTATCAATGACTCCATGAGGTGTATACAGCTTTCCAAGCCTTGCTCCTGTTCTTTTATCTTTCTTTATTAGCTCGTATTGTATAGTCAACTATATATACCTCCATAAAAATCAAGACTCGTTGTATTTCATAACCCAAACTCTATGGATTATCCCATCACTGTAGCTCATTACCTTTATCTCCGCATCCGCAATTCTGTAATATGATCCTTCATGGATATCCCTGCAGGATTGCTTTGACAAATAGGACACTAATCCGCCTGCTGTATCTGCAAGATTCTCAGGAATTTTTACACCTATTGTTTTATTAATATCCGGTATGCTCGCTGTAGCCGGGAAAAAATTGATAGCTTCACTGTCCTTTATATTGCTTACATATAGATACTTCTTGATTGCAAAAATACTGGCAATAGATATAATTCCGAGGAGGAATTCCAGCATATGTGCATTGCTTATAAGCATTTTTCTTGCCACAGCATAAAGCAAAACCTCTATTACACTGCCGGGTGTGTGCTTTACAAGCATTGCCACCATCTCAACCCCCACAACGAGAAGAAGCGTATGCCCCAAAAACTTTTGGAATATATCATAAGTTTCAATTGCATTGGTCTGAAATATCATCACAATATACTTTATCATGTCTGTCATACCGATAATAATTGCTATTGTAATGATTATTGCTAAAATGTTCTCCAGATAAAGACTCACATTAATAATTAAGTGTTTAAGTCGAGTCATTTTCATTGAAACACCTCCCAAAATTAAATAATAAGCATTGCATCACCAAAACTGAAAAATCTATAGCGTTCCCTTACTGCTTCCTTGTATGCCCTCATTATGTTATCCCTGCCTGCCAAGGCACTTACAAGCATAAGCAAAGTAGATTCGGGCAAATGAAAGTTTGTAATAAGCCCATCTGTTATTTTGAATGCATAGCCGGGATATATGAAAATATCCGTCCAGCCCTTGTCTTCCCGCAGACTTCCTTTTTTCTGCATTATAGATTCCAGAGTTCTTGTTGAGGTAGTGCCCGTGCAGATTATCCTGCCTCCTTTTTCCTTTGCACTGTTAATAATCTCAGCACTTTTGGCAGTCAGTTCATAGTATTCCGAATGCATCTTGTGCTCTTCAACGATATTTTCCTTTACAGGCCTGAAGGTGCCAATACCAACATGAAGAGTCAGACAAGCCAGCCTGACCCCTGAGTCGGAAATCTGCCGCAGAAGATCTTCTGTAAAATGCAGTCCGGCAGTAGGTGCTGCAGCTGAGCCTTCATGCTTTGAGTATACTGTCTGATACCGTTCCCTGTCCTTTAGTTCTTTCTTGATATAGGGTGGAAGAGGAACCTTTCCCAACCGGTCAAGTACTTCCTCGAAGATACCTTCGTATTTAAACTTGACCAGTCGATTTCCTCCTTCAAGTATTTCAATTATTTCTCCCTCAAGTTCTCCATCTCCGAATATAAATTTCGCACCTGTCTTTGCCCTTTTCCCCGGTCTTACCATCACCTCCCATACATACTTATCCTTCCGATTCAGTAAGAGGAACTCAATATTTCCCATGCTGCCCTTTTTAACGCCAAGAAGCCTTGCCGGCATTACTCTTGTATTATTCACTACCAGGCAGTCTCCCTCATTCAGGTATTTCAGAATATCTCTGAAATTGCGGTGTTCTATTTCTCCATTTTTCTTATCAAGAACCAGAAGTCTGGACATATCCCTGTGAGAAATCGGTTCCTGCGCAATCAATTCTTCAGGAAGATCATAGTAAAAATCCTTAAGCTCCATATTATGCTCTCTTTCTATTGTACTCTTGAGTTTTGGTAGTAGTGTTCCAGTATTTCCTCATAGTTATAACCTGCTTCAGCCATTCCTTTTGCGCCATATTGACTCATCCCCAAACCGTGTCCGAAGCCTTTTCCGTCAAAGGTATATTTATCGGGAATTACATTATAAGCTTTGGCGCTATTCATACCTTTTACGCTTATTTTGTTCTTTATCCCTTTAACAATTGTTTTTCCTGAGGCAGAAACAACATGCATATTTGAAGTCCTTCCGGGTTCGGATGAACCAATCATTGACCCTCTTACAAAAATATCTGCATCTGTTTTCAAATCATACCAAATACTTTTTAGCATTCTCGTGCCCAATACAGTCCTTATCTTTTCCTTCTCAAATACTCTTGTTTCCTTGGACCCCTTTATCTCTAACTTGGTCACTCTCCCGTATTTACTGCACTCCAATATCCTGATATCACTTATTTCACCCAGATCTATACCGTTCTCTGCAAGCTTTTCTTTAATTTCAGCCCTATTCAGCTCAACAGTCCAATTATCATAGGGACTTCCGAGACAGAATTTATCTTCCACCCCTCTTATATAATCAGTTTTTGTACCCCATACATTCTCACTGTCCTCAGTGTGCCCCCCGCTGCTCGAGTGGAAAAAGGCAGATATAAGTGCTCCATTATATGTAATCACTTGACCCTTTGTAGCATTAACGGCTTCAGTCGAAGATTCTTTTTCCTGAGCCAATCCGTTATATGCCTGACAATGCTCAGTGCTGCAGAGGTCGAATCCATGAGCATTATGTTTTCCCATAGTGACCAGTGCATAGTTTCTTGCTGCCACAGCCTGTGCCTTCAAGGCTTCCATATGCCAGGAAGCAGGCATTTCAGAAGGAACAACACTATATAAGTATTGATCAAAGGAAAGTTCATTTATCAATGTAATATTGCTTTCCGGAAGACTTTGCACAATCATGTCTCCTCTGTATTTCTTCCCTTTGTATTCCAGTGAACTAACCTTTCCCTTGGCCTCCTTTGGCATAATCTTTATCTTTTCCTCACTGTTTATAAGCAGCATAAGCTTTCCGGTAGTACCGTCAATTATCTGTATTCTTTTCTTATCGGGATATATAACAGAATAGTTTATATCACTTGCTTCTTTTTTCATAACCTTTATCTGTTGAAGGCATTCACTTTCATCAAGATACAGCTGTGACCACACCTTCCATCCTCCTTCGTATGCCAAGAATACGGATGGGGTAATGGACGACAATTGTTTTATGACTTGCAGAGCTGCTTCTGAATCTGTATACACTTCCCCTATTTGTATATGATAGGGTCCGATTACTTCTCCCTCATATTTGGCTGCTCTTACATAGTTGATTTCATTTTCCTTACCGTTTAATATGTTATAATATTCATCCCTGCGGACCTTAATGTAATTAGGACCTGTCATATCAAGCAAATTCTTGTACGAGCCCTTCTCATGAACAAGAATATTCATACCTGTCTCACTTCCAAGAGTAAAAAGGTTTGCCTGGGATTGTCCAAAGCTCAGGCCAATATTGATTGTCTCAGGAACTGCTACATCAGCATATAAAATCTCTGAATTGAAAGAAGAGGATGCAAACACGAATGCAGCAATTAGTAAGTAGATTATTGCAGATTTTTTTGCTTTCATAAACGAAACTCCTTTCTCTTAGGCATATATCTGTCCCTTTCGCTATAAATGCACCCGCAGTATGGCTGCCTATATAAGCCCAATTTCTTGGATCTTTCAACGCCCTCTTTGAAACCTTCCCTGAAATCCCTATATTGAAATTCTACCCCGTATTTCTTACCCGCTTCCTCTCCTATTTTCCTGATAAGATCATGCTTCTGAAAGGGACTTACCAGCAGTGTAGAAGTAAAAGCATCAAAGCGACCGGACTTAGCAACAGAAGCAGCTCTCTCCAACCTGTCAGAATAACACATAATGCATCGCTGCTCTTCACGGAAGGCTGCATTCCTGAGAAACTCATCCAATTTGTATTCATCTATAACAATCAGCCTATAGCCTGACTTGTCCGCAAAATCCCGTGCTGTGTCCAGCCTTTTCTTATACTCTGTATAAGGATGAATATTTGGGTTATAAAACAATCCTGTTATTTCATATTCCCGGCTTAGAACCTGATGTGGATAAACGGCACATGGTCCGCAGCACATATGCAGCAGTAGTTTCAATATTCTCACTCCTGATTATCTTTACTTATTCCAAAATGCCTATATGCAGAATTAGTTGCAATTCTTCCTCTCGGTGTCCTGTTAATAAAGCCGATTTGAAGAAGGTACGGTTCGTAAACGTCCTCAATAGTACCACTGTCTTCACCTATGGATGCCGCAAGAGTATCCAAGCCCACCGGTCCGCCGTCAAATTTGTTGATGACTGTAAGGAGCATTTTTTTATCAATGTTATCAAGCCCCATATCATCTATTTCAAGAAGCTTCAATGCCTTGTCCGCCGTTTCCTTGTCAATAACACCGGAAGCTCTGACCTGGGCATAATCCCTTACCCTCTTCAACAACCTGTTGGCAACTCTCGGAGTACCTCTTGACCTTCTCGCTATTTCAAAAACCCCGGCATCATCTGCATCTATCTTAAGTATTTTAGCAGATCTTTTGATTATCTTATATAACTCTTCATCTGTATAGTATTCTAACCTGCAAATAACTCCAAACCTGTCTCTTAGTGGTGCGGTAACCATACCTGCTCTGGTGGTGGCACCTATCATGGTAAATTTCGGCAAGTCAAGCCTAATGGAGCGTGCACTGGGTCCCTTTCCGATTATTATATCCAGAGCGTAATCCTCCATGGCAGGATACAGTATCTCTTCAACACTTCTGTTCAGCCTGTGTATTTCATCTATAAACAGCACATCATTGTTATTAAGATTTGTCAGTATTGCTGCCAGATCTCCGGGTTTTTCTATGGCGGGTCCGGAGGTGATTCTAATGCTTACACCCAGTTCATTGGATATAATATTTGCAAGTGTTGTTTTGCCTAATCCCGGAGGTCCGTAAAGCAGAACATGATCCAGGGTCTCCTTTCTCTTGTTTGCTGCTTCTATAAAAATGCTGATTCTCTCCTTAGCACCGGACTGTCCAATATATTCCTCTAAGGATTTAGGTCTCAAACTTGTATCAAACTCTACATCATCTTCAATAATCTTTGGAGTAATCAATCTGTCTTCCATTGTATATCCTCACTTTATCATTTAAGTTTCATTTCATGGTCCCAAGCTGTCTTAATGCTTCCTTAATTAGAATATCGATAGGCTTGCTCGTATCCTTTAGCTTCATCACAGAATTTGCAGCTATAGAATAATTATATCCCAGAGAAACCAAAGCTTCAATTACTTGAGATATTTCATCGCTGCCGTTGAAAACCTCTATTCCTCCTACTGCGCTTTCCGTATCTATTTTGTCTTTAAGCTCAAGTATTATCCTTTCTGATATTTTCTTACCGATACCCTGTGCTTTTGTAAGTTTTGATGCATCTCTGCCCAGTATTGCAGCTGCCAGCTCCGATGCCTTATATTGGTTCAAAAGGGAAGCTGCCGCCTTTGGTCCGACCCCGGACACCGATATGAGCATTTTGAACATTCCAAGCTCTTCTCTTGTAGCAAATCCGTAGAGAACCAAGTCATCCTCTTTGACTATCAAATGTGTGAGAATTTTTGAGGTTTCCCCCAGCTTAAGGCTTTTCATAGTATTCTGAGAGGTGAACACCCTGTAGCCCAGACCGGAAATGTCTATTACTGCATAATCCTCTCCTATGTAGTCCACTCTTCCGCTTAAATATTCATACAAATTACTCCACCCCTATACTCTAAATTGTTCTGAGAAATTAGACGAATTCCCATGACATATTGCCACCGCCAAAGCATCAGCAACATCATCAGGCTTTGGTATCTCTCTAAGATTCAGTATGACTTTCACCA
>JAQVFD010000205.1 GCA_028697435.1 Clostridiaceae bacterium | reverse complement strand
TTATTTCCTCCTGCTTTATCCCCATTATATCCATGGACATGGTGCAGGCTATGAACTTAACGCCCAAGTCCTGCGCACTCTCTATAAGTTCAGGAAGGCTGCTGACTCTCTTCTTTTTCATGATATCCTTCATCATGGTTGTTCCCATGCCACCCATATTCATCTTTGAGAGCCCCAGCTTATCTGCGCCCCTTGGCATCATGATGCCGAACATTTTTTCCATGAAGGATTTTCTCACTTTAATTTTCTGTGCTTTTCTCAAAATATTAAGACCCCAAAAGGTGAAAAATATTGTCACCTCATCGCCCATAGCAGCAGCGCCATTAGCAATTATAAGGCCGGCCATTGCTTTATCCAGGTCTCCGCTGAACATTATCATCGTTTTTCTACTCATAATCGTATCTTACCCTTTCTTTATCACTGCTTTAATTGTTCCGTCCTCTTCAGAAAGATTGACTAATTCATTATTGGTCTTTCTGCACCAGGCTGCAATATCTTTCTTGAAACCCATGTCCGTAACTTCTATTGTAATCAAATCGCCGCTTTCAGATAATTTCGCTACCTTAAAAAGCTCAACTACAGGTCCCGGACATTGAAGTCCCCTTGCATTAATAAATTTATCAGCCATTTTTAATCCTCCTTTATTTATTCCAGTTCATAAGGATAAGCACAGACTCCGCCTTCAAGAACTTTCAAATTTGTAAAACCAAGATTCTTAAGCTTGAGATATGACATATATGCTCTTTTACCTATCCTGCATACTAAAATTATCGTTTCTTTATTTTTATCAATCTCATCTATTCTAACCTCAAGTTCACCCATAGGAATGTTCTTTGAACCCGGAATTGAGGATATGAAAAATTCCTCTTCTTCTCTCACATCAAGTACATTGACGCTGCCCTTTTCCATCATGACCTTTAGTTCAGGAGCTTTAGCGGACTCCATACTTTTATTCATCTTATTCAAAATGACATTGGCAGTAACGATTGTTGAACTCATTGCCATAGAAAAGGGTGGCGCATAAGCAAGATCCAATTTTGCCAGGTCTTCTGCCCTTGCTCCTAAAGTAATTGCCGTAGCAATAGTATCTATAGGCTTATCAACTACACCTTCTCCTATGATTTGTGCTCCGAGCAACTTATGAGTGTTTTTTTCCACTATAAGCTTTGTATTAATCAGCCTATAACCCGGAAAATAGTGAGCTATATCATTTGCCGGAACCAATACCGTTTCAACCTCATAGCCTTCCTTAACTGCATCCCTCTCCGAAAGTCCGGTTTTTGCGGCATTAACATCAAATAGCCTTACTATTGTTGTCCCCAGCACTCCTTCCAGACTCTCCTTCAGAGCTTCCTCAGGATTCTCCATTGCCGCATTATGTCCTGCTATCCTTCCGGTTTTGTTTGCTGTAGAACCCATAGGATACCATACGGGCTTGCCGGTAATCAAATTTATATTCTCAGCGCAGTCTCCCACCGCATATATATCCTTAATATTTGTCTCCATATATTTGTTCACCTTTAATGCCCTCGTCGGACCTGCTTCTATTCCGGCTTCAACTGCAATACCGGTATTGGGCCTTACTCCGATAGACAATATGACCAAATCGGCTTCTATATCCCCTGCCGAGGTTTTTACGGTGGTAACCTTTCCGTCAGTACCTTCAAAGCCTGTAACTTTTTCTCCGGTTAATATTTTGACTCCTTTATCTATCATGTGTTTCTGTGCATATAACGCAATCTCTTCATCAAAGGGAGGCAGTATGTGAGGTACCAGTTCAACAATAGTAACGTCCATACCTCTGTGCTTCAGGTTCTCGGCTGTCTCCAAACCAATAAAGCCGCCGCCGACTATCACTGCTTTTTTTACGGCTCCGGAATCCAGCAATTCTCTGATAGTAATTGCATCAGATACACTTCTGAGTGTAAATATATTAGCAAGGTTGATATTTTCCAGGGGCGGTACGATAGGAGAAGCTCCGGTTGCTATTATCAATTTGTCGTAGGGGTATTCCCTTACCTCACCGTTTTTCAAATTTTCAACAGTGACTTTTTTTTCAGATGTATCTATCTTTTTTACTTCGTGTTCAATATGAATATCTATATCCTGTTCTATTATAAAATCCTCGGGAGCCCTGACAAGCAGTTCCTGCTTATCCTTGATAATTCCGCCTATATAATAAGGCAAACCACATCCGGCATAAGAAATATACCTTTCCTTAGTAAAAACTTTAACCTCCAAATCCGGATTATCCCTTTTGGCCTTTGAGGCAGCTTTTGTACCTGCTGCAACTGCTCCGATAACAATTAACCTTTTATTATCCATGTTTTCCTCCTTATAATTAATCGAATAATGCATTAATGATTTTCTTCACATCTTCATTTACAACGCTATAGGTTACTTCCAAACCATTCCTCTCCCCTTTTATTATCCCCTTTGACCTTAATATCCCCAGATGTTGGGAAACTGTAGACTGAGGAAGCTCCAAACATTCCTGTATGTGTGATACATTGCACTTTTTGTCCATAAGCCCCTTTATGATGCAAAGTCTTACAGGATGAGCGATAGCCTTTAAAATTCCCGCTTTACCTTCATATTTAATTATATCTTCCACCTAATATCGCCTCGCTCCTATTATCGTTATATCTATATATTACGATATTGTGATATAATTGTCAAGCTTAAGTTGAATTTTTTTGTTTATATCCCTTACAATGTTCCTATATTTTTCCGATATATATACCATAGGGATGTAAATTTATTTACCAAGGAGGGATAATAATGATTAACAGTGTAAAAGGAAACGCTGCAGTTAATCAGAACTACGAGGCTAAAGAAAAGCAAGGTCATAAGCAGGTTGAAAACACTAATGCAAAAGAAGATCAGGCAGTCATTTTGAATCTGAGTAAGCCTGTCGAAAAAAAACCTACTTATACCAAACCGAATGCAAAAAACATGGACATAAAAGAGATTAACAGGCTTTGGAAAGAATCACAAAAATCTTATGAATCCTTGAGAGAGCTTGTGCAAAAACTCATTTTAAAGCAAGGGAAGAACTTAGGAGATTTACTGGAAGGAAAAGATGTACTGCTTATAGATGATGAGACCAAAGCTGCAGCCACACATGCAATTTCCGAAGATGGAGAATTTGGAGTTAAGGCAGTCAGCGAAAGAATAGTTGCCTTTGCCAAAGCAGTTTCAGGTGATGACAAAAGTAAGGCCGGCAAGTTGAGGGATTCTATTATCCAAGGCTTCAAAGAAGCAGAGAAAGCTCTTGGGGGCAAGCTGCCGGAGATTTCTCAAAGAACTTACGATGAGATAATGAAGCAACTTGATGAATGGGAGCAAAATTAAAGAAATACCCGGTTGTAGTGATAATCACTCTGACCGGGTATTTTTATTGTTTTCTACGACGCTTCACTATAAAATATACAAGGATGATTCCACCCACAAACATAGCCGTAGGAATTATAAAGGCAATAAGAGGATCCCCAGAAATGTAAATTGAAGTAGGTCCGTCAGCACCGCCAATTATTGCTACAGAAGGATCATTTTCCGTTTTATTTATGTCTTCGGGCACAGGTTCTTCTTCATTTTCACCTTCTCCGTCAAAAATAACTATCTGTTCTTCTCCGGCGCGAACAGTCTTTGTATCCCCATCAAAAGAAAACTCAGTAATTTTCCCATCGCTGTTTACAAAGGTATTAATGGCGGCAGCTTCCATTTGTGACCATATATCATGATCTACAGGCAAAACAACTGATAAATCCTTATAGTCAAGCCCATCTACCTTATATGCTCCCCAGGCAATTTTAAAACCTGATTTATACTTCTTAAGTGACAAAAGCACATAGTCTCCCGCTTCAGGACCGTCTATGCTGCTGCCCTCTTTATTGAAAAACAAGTTATAACTAAAGGGGAGTACTATATTTGCTTCAGAAAGCTTTAGCTGCTTTTTGGCAGAGGATACATTCAGATCCTTGCCACTTATAATACTTTTTTCAACTCGGGCTTTTACAGAACTTTCATCAACACTAATTATTTCACCGACAACTAATGCGTCATGATCATTATGCATAAAGCGATAAAGGGCGTCTGCTGCATATACTCCGGTACACAAAACTAATATCACAAGCAGTATTAATGGAATCTTGAGCTTACTTAGAATTCTCAAATTTATCATTCCTCCTATAACTACATGGGTCAAGGTACCTGTAAACCCTCCACTTACATTCTTATATTATTTTGAATACTATAAAATAAGCTGATATTGCCATAATCATGCTT